>SRXB01000156.1 GCA_009724975.1 bacterium
CACGAGTGGTGGGGGCACAACGCCTACGCCCGCCAGCGCGCCGACATGCTGGCCGGCCTCGGCTACGCCGCGCTGGCGGTCGACATGTACGGCGACGGCCGGCAGGCCGACCATCCCGAGGATGCCGGCAAGTTCGCCGGGGCGGTGCGCAAGAACCTGCCGGTCATGAAGGAGCGCTTCCTCGCCGCGTTCGAGCTGCTGCGCGCGCAGCCCGGCGTCGATCCGGGGCGGATCGCGGCGATCGGCTACTGCTTCGGCGGGTCGGTGGTGCTGGAGATGGCGCGGGCCGGCATCGACCTCAAGGGGGTGGCGAGCTTCCACGGCAGTCTCGGCGGGGGCGGCACGGCACAGCCGGGGCAGGTGAAGGCGCGGGTGCTGGTGCTCAACGGCGCCGACGACAAGTTCGTCACGGCGGAGCAGATCGCGGCCTTCAGGAAGGAGATGGAGGCCGCGGGGGTGAACTACGCGTTCATCAACTATCCCGGGGCCCTGCACAGCTTCACCAACCCGGACGCCGACACCTATGCCAAGAAGTTCAACATGCCGGTCGCCTACCACGCGGCGGCGGACAAGGAGTCGTGGGCGGAGCTGCAGCGCTTCCTGGCGGAGGTCTTCAGGTAGCGGAGGCGGGAAGAGGGCCGCGCTTATCTTCGCAGGTCGCGAAGCGGAAGCAGGTCGTCCACCGTGAGGGCGAAGGAAAACCGGTAGCCGGCAACGATCGCCGTCGGCCGCAGGTCGGGCAGTTCCAGGCAGGGGTGGTCGAACACCTGCATGGAGGCATCGCCTTTCCAGATGGGGGAGATCTGGACGTCGCGCGATTTCAGCTGAACCAGTTCGTGGACCGCAGGGAGGTCGTGCCTGCCGGCGACCAGCTCCGGGAAGTAGCGCACATTGACGGCCCGCGCGAAGCTTGGCGAAGGAAGGGTTTCGGAGCGTTCGCGCAGGGTTACTTGCGCCTCGATCAAGCGACGGTCTTTCACGGCAAGCGTTGCGCCGAACCGTCCGCCGAAGCCGATGACCGGCGCGGCTTTGGACGGCAGGTCGTATGCTCTCGTGATCCATGTCGACCCGATCTGCTTCGGCCACCCTTGCACCAGGCCGCGCATCAGCGACACGTCCTGGTCGACCCAGATGAACGGACAGTAGGCGACCGGCTGCCCGTCGAAGCTGGCCGACAGCAGGATGATCGTTTCCCGGTATTGACTCGTGATGGGGTCCAGGTACTCCATGCCGCTGTCGCTGACGTACTGCCATTCGACAAAGTATGCAGCGCAACGCCCCGAATCCAGGGCCAGCCCGTCGGGAAGAAAGGCTGCCGCGGAAGCGGGATCGGCCTCGAACTCGACCGCGACGGCATTGCCGACGTAGTGCCAGGGCGGCGTGGGGGCGAGGCTCGATGTCCCGCGGGGGGTGCGTGGAAGTGTATAGCCCTTGAGCATGTTCTCTCCGCTGATGAAGGGTGATGGACGTTGCCGGAGGCGCTGCCTGTGGGGAGCCTTGAGCACTCCGCCGCCTCATGCGATGCATTTACGTTTCGCGGTCTGAAGACTTCTTTTTGAGCCCTTCCAGGTGGACGCGTCGTGCCGCGTCCTTCTTTTGCTTCTCTTTTTCACGGCAGGCGCGGCATAACACTGCAGTCGTGTTGATATGGCCTTTTGCCACCTCGTACCACCATTTTTGCCGCTCGGCAGGCCAAACCTCTTCTGTCCCGCACTGCCGGCAGACAACAACCTTGTCAAGGTAGAAGCGTGGCAGGCGCCCGTAGGTATTGTTGTGGGCCAGCTCCTTGTGGTCGGCGAGTACGGCCCCGGGCGGCGGCGTAACGCTTGGGTCGGTCGCGTCGATCCCGGCAAGCGTTTTGGCTCGGAGTATCCGGCCCTGCTTTAATCGGGCCGTTTTCGATTGAGTGCTGGTCATGCTTTACTCAAGAAGCATAACGCCTTGAGTTGAGCTGCGGGCTACCGAAACGTGGAGCGACTTTGGATTTTTCGAGAAGCAAGACCGTATCATTCCGTCCGCTCTTGAGAGTTGTTGGGCGCCGCGTACCGAAAAAACGGATAAAAATTAAAAATAAATGTTGTCAATTCTTCCTGTCTATCTGCCTGACAATAACATTACCATTCATGCGTATATAATACTTATTGTCTTTATTGTCTGTAGCTTCACCATAAAACTTCAATTTATCATAGTATCCCGGGCCATCTGCTATCCAATAAACCGTTGATCCTAAATTGATGACAATTGGGATCACAGACCCTTTGTCG
The DNA here is from genome assembly GCA_009724975.1 of bacterium. Classification (GTDB taxonomy): domain Bacteria; phylum Desulfobacterota; class Deferrisomatia; order Deferrisomatales; family BM512; genus SCTA01. The sequence goes on from SRXB01000156.1 coordinate 2,265, forward strand.
CCGCGCATTAACCCTTTTAACGTATATGTTGCCGTTGAAGACGATCTTACTGTCCCAGCAGAAAATCCAAAATTATCATAAATTTGGCCTACTGAGTCATTCCTGCTCTCTGTTATAAGATAGTTTCCTTTATATGTTTCCCCTGTTTTTTCATTTTTTCCTAAAAGCACCTTCTCGGTAGAATTTGAGCCGCTCCCATAATTTTCCACTTCTAATTCTATCTCGCTACCATCGCTTAATGATATCAACTCTCCTTGAGCCATGTATGCTTGGCCATTATCAAGTTTATGAGCTGGAACTGCACAGGAAGTTAATAGGCAGAGAATAATCATGAAGATTGTTTTGTGCATAGCGTGATCCTTTCAATATGCTTTTGCTGCTAGTCTCGCCCAACGTTTTTGACCTGAGCGGCGGACCACCGAAACGTGGAGCAGCTGCGTATTTTTCGAGAAGCAAGGCCGTATAACCCGTCCGCTTGGGCGGCTTGTTATACCGTGTTGTACTCGCTCGGATCGTTGAACTCACGCTTCTTGCCGGCAAAAGAGTCAAAGAGAGCGCGATGTCGCTTGAGACCGTACTCGTCATCGCGGCTTTCATAGGTACTTACCCACTCGATCAGGTTTTGTAGGTTATCATTTTGTTCTTTGGCTGAAATAAATTTCTCAGGTTCCCACGGTCTGGCCATACAGTGGGCTACACAGGTTTCTATCCCCGGGTTGAGGAAGTAAAGTTCTTCGCAATCCCCTAAAAAAGGCTCAAGGATGTCTGCGTAACAGCCCTCTATGATCCAACTTTCATTTTTCTCGATGAATGCATGAACTTCAGCGATGCTTTCATCAAGGGGCCGTCTTTCCGCGCCAACTCCAAAGGCCACTTCATCGAGGGACAGTCGCGCTGCTGGCTGTCTTTGAAGTAGCCTTCTCGCTAGAGTGCTTTTGCCCGCACCAGCATTTCCGAGGAGTATAACTTTCATGATTCAAGTTGTTTCGGTTGATCTTACCCACGAAAAGTGGACACGGTTAAGGGTTCAAATTGCTGCTCATACTCATGCGGGCTGATATATCCCAGCGATGAGTGCCGCCGCTTGCGGTTGTAGAACATCTCGATGTACTCGAAGATGCCCGTGCGAGCGTCTTCGGCGGTCCGGTAACTCTCGGCGTAGATCAATTCCACTTTGAAGCGACTGAAGAACGACTCCATCGCCGCGTTGTCCCAGCAATTCCCCTTGCGGCTCATGCTGCAGCCGATGCCGTAGCTTTTGAGTGCCTCGCGATACTCGTTCCCCCGGTACTGCACACCCCGGTCGGAATGGACCAACAGCCCGGGAGCAACCTCGCGCCGGGCAACGGCCGTATCGAGAGCCTCAAGGACCAGGCTTTCCCGCATATGGCTGTCCAACGCCCAGCCGACAATCTTTCTTGAAAACAGGTCCATCACCGCCGCCAGGTACATCCAGGTGCGGCCGGCTTTGATGTAAGTGATGTCGGAGACCCACTTCATGTTCGGTGCGGGAGCGGCGAACTCCTGCCGCAACACGTTGGCGGTGACGTTGGTCCTGGCTTCCACATGGGGAAAGGTGCGGAAGCGCTTGCCGTTACGGGCCCGCAAGCCCCGCTCCTTGAGTAGGCTCGCCACATGGTTCTTGCTGCACGGCACGCCGTTGGCGTTCAATTCGACAGTTAGGCGCGGCGCACCGTAGCGTTGCTTGAACTGCCGGAACGTCGACTCGACGGCCACGCCCACCTGCGATCGTCGCTGGTCGCGTGGACTGGCGGGACGCTTCAGCCAGTCATAGAACCCGGCCCGCGACACCGACAGGACACGGCACATCATCGTGATTTTGAACTCGAACCGACAGGATTCGATCAGGGCATACTTTATTTGTCGGCCTTCGCAAAGTATGCCGCTGCTTTTTTTAGGAAGTCGCGCTCCTCTTTGAGGTCGGCGACCTCCTTTTTCAGCCGGCGGATCTCATCAAGCTCTTCCTTGGAGTAGTTCGTGCCGTCGATCACGGCAAACTGCTTCTTGGAGAGCTTGTTGAACTGGGTCCGCCAGTTGTAGATCTGGCCGGGGTGGATCCCCAGTTCCTTGGCGACATCGGCGGCGGTTCTGCCCGGCTGATCAGCCAGTTTTACAGCTTGCCGACGGAACGCTTCCGGATACGACCTGGTCTTGTTCTTGCTCATGATGACACCTCTCAATCTAGAGTAACCTCATTGATTAGGGTGTCTACTTTTCATGGGTAGCTCCGCCCCCTAACGCCTTTGAGCTGAGCGGCGGACCACCGTACGTGGAGCGGCTGTGTATTTTTCGAGAAGCAAGACCGTATAACCCGTCCGCGCTCTTGCGATTTGTTATGTGCGACCTTGCTCGACGCTAAATTTTATGCCGAGGCTTTTATAGTAATCGGCAACCCTGCTCAGAATTTTCTCTCGGGCTTCATCTGAAATATCCTTATTTTCTTCTGGGGGGCAGGCTTCCCATTCATTTAAGTCTGTCCCCTTCACAATTCTTCTAGTTAAAAACCATCTCGGTTCAAAATCGACCCAAATCAAAGCACTACGCATTCCATCTGAGTATCGGAGCGTTTCGCGATCGACCCACTCGACGGTGCTGCCGTCTTCGAATTTAACCGTTTGTTTGCACATAACGCCCTTGAGCTGAGCTGCGGGCCGCTGAGCGTGGAGCGGCTGCGTATTTTTCGAGAAGCAAGACCGTATATTCCGTCAGCTCTTGCGATTTGTTAGGCTTCATCGTGTTCGCCTGGTAGAGTTGAGAAGCTGTTGCCCTCTGTAGCATTTTTGCAATGGAATTGACTGCAACCGTTGTCTGGATCGTAAGGCATTTGATGGAGGCGACAATAACCTTTACCTAAATAACAGCCTTCTTCGTCGCCGTTGAAATCATACCAAATGCAATAATCGCAGATATCGCCTCGGCATGTACCGCAATATGTCGCCATTATTGAAGCCTAACGCCCGTGAACTGAGCTGCGGGCCACCGAAATTTCGAGCGGCACCGTATTTTTCGAGAAGCAAGACCGCATCATCCCGTCAGCTCTTGTGATTTGTTATGCTGGCCGCATCGCTACGAG
>SRXB01000482.1 GCA_009724975.1 bacterium
GTTATCGGCAGCTTGTACCCCAAAACCGTCTCAATCCTCGCCTCGCCGCCCACTCCTCTTCGCCACTGGCCGTCGCCCCCCTCTAAAACCCGGCCCGCGTCGTAAAAAAACGCGCCGTAAAGCCTGTCTAGGTAAAGGGGGAGGTCAAGCCTGCCGCGATAGAGGCGGTAGAGGGGGAAGAGAAGCTCGCCGCTGCCCGCGAAGACCTTTTCGCCGCCGTCGACAAGGCCCGGGTAGCCCCTTAACGGGAAAAGGGTGTCGACGCCGCCGATCTGAAAGAGCGACTGGAGGGTCTGCTCCCCGTCGCCGAGGCCCGCAAGCCCCGTGAGATTGAGCGCGCAGCCAAAGGGGAGGCCGATATATTCCCTGTCGGACAAAATCAACTCGCGGGCCTCCCTCTCCGAGCCGGTTTCCTTTCCCCGAATCTTGCAAGTGGCCTCCACCCTTCTGCCCCCCTGCGGCCCAAGGGTGAAAAAGGTCTGGTGGGGAATGGTGGAATCGAAGGCGGCCATAGCGAAGGCGTAGCTTTGCCTGCCGGTGAAGGGCAGAGAGGCTAGAGCCGCATTACCGTCAAGGTCTTCACCGACCCTGCTCAGCCTGCCGACCTCCTCAAAAACATAGCCCGCCCCGACAATAAGGCCGCTAAGCGCCCGGGAAAGGTCTATTTCGGCCCTTGCCTCCACCGAGCGGTTCTCCTCCCAGTAGTCGTAATCCAAAGATGGCGTAGGCAAAAGGGCTCTATATATCCAAGGCAGTTTTTGGGCGGCGAGGGTGAAGGTCGGGTACCAGGCGTCGTTGATGTAAAGAAATTGGCCGTAGGGCCTTTTAAGGCCGCCAGACCAGTAGGCGGAGGCGGCCCAAATATGCTTGGAGAGCGAATCCTGCCCGGCCGTGAAGGCCCCAAAGGCGCCGCCCGAGTTGTCGGCCACCGCATCGGGGAGCCAGAAAGAGGGAGGTAGCCTGCGAAGGGCGCTGTAAGGCTCGTCGATGGCCTGCTGGGACGCGGGGGGCGGTACGGCGGCGGTGATTTCCTCGGTGGCGTAAGGCCTCTTCGGGGCATCCCGCCTTAAATCGCCCTCCCCGATGGTCGCAAGGTCGTAGCCTCTGGATGAAAAAGAAGAAAAGGCCAGTTCCTTGCCGTCGGCCCGCCACGCGGCCTCGAAAGCGCCGCCGGTGAAATTGGTGAGGGTGGTGACGGTTTTTTGCGCGGTTT
>SRXB01000483.1 GCA_009724975.1 bacterium
CAATGCCGCCGAGGCGAAGCTCACCATACTCTTCGGTTTGTCAAACCACCTAGCACCCATTTTCACCAGCTCCTACACAAAATTGCAACCAAATTGCCGCGCAGACGCGAATCAGGCGCGACAAGCCAAGAGCCCGAGCTCTTGGCTTCGCACCTTCAAATAAACCGCCGCCTAGTCATGGCAGGCGTTACATAATGAGTTGTCGTTATCCCTCAACCGCAACATGTTGTTGTCGGGGACATCGGTAAAATTTCCGGATATGTTAACATAAACCCTCAGGTCGGTTCCATGGGGATTATGGCATGTCACGCATATGACCCTGGAGCTGGATCCGGACCCTGTGACGTACTGCTCCAGCGGCAATACTACACTACCAACGTTAACAGGCGATAGCATAAATTGCGGGGGTATGCTGAAGTCCATGTTGTTTCTTCCGGCGGAGCCTCCGGCCCACCAGTTTATAGCGCGGTCGGGGTTTGTGTTGAAGGAGAAGCCGCCCACGCTGCCGCCCGCCCCAAGGCGCGTCTCCTCCCAATGATCGGGCAAGTCGACCGGCAACGGTCTGGTCCAGTTGTAGGAACCGTCTATCGGCTGTGATATCTCCTGTGCGCTGCTCACCCTTACTTCCGTGGATATGGCTTTCCAGGTGTGGCTGGGGTGATGCACATGGCCGCCGTTCGGCCCCGGGTAATCGGCGCCGCTGTGGCATCCGTTGCAAAGGCCGGTGCTGTGGCTCGATTCCTCTATGACAGTGTTGCGCAGCCGGTGACGGTTTGACGCCAGGGACGGCAGGTGGTCAGAGGAGGAATCGTGGCACGCGGTGCAGTCTATCGGGGTGGTGTGGGCGGGGTCGGATTCGTCCATCGGGTCTTCGTTCTGTATCTTCGGGTCGCCGTGGCCGCCTGTCCCGTAGCCGCTCAGGGTGCCGAAGTAGGAATCGGCAACGTCAAGCTGCTCTTTAATATATGTATCAGTCCCGCCGAAGGTGGTGCTGGAATAGGCCATCGCTCCCGAGGTGTTCCAGACCTTTATCTCCGCGGGCGTCATGTCGTGGCAGCCTTTGCAGATGCGCGAAAGGGCCTGCCCGTCGGAGGCGGCGGAGGCGGGGGTGTAGCCGCCAGTTTCACTTGTCCATGAGCCGGCGCTCCAGTTGACCACGTTGTTGGAGTTGTCGTAGGCGTCGGTTCCATGGCAGTTGGTGGTGGAACAGGC
>SRXB01000008.1 GCA_009724975.1 bacterium
GGGATTATGTCTTTCATCTTTCGAGCCACGTCGCTGCCGCGCTGGTAGGACTTGTCGCGGTGCACGATGAGCGAAAGGGCGTCGACCATGTCGCCGTTGACCAGTATGTCGAGCTTGACGAGGTCGGAGGCCCTGTATTCGAGCATCTCGTAGTCCAAAGACGCATAGCCGCGCGAGTTGGTTTTGAGTTTGTCGTAAAAATCCAGGACTATTTCATTTAGCGGCATCTCGAAGACGAGCTGGACGCGGTTGTGAGAGAGGTAGGTAAGGCTGCTTTGGATTCCGCGCTTTTCGATGCAGAGCTTGATAATGTCGCCAACGTAGGTATCCGGCAGGTGCATGGTGGCGAGGACGAAGGGCTCCTCCACGTGCGCGAGCACGCCCGGGTCGGGCAAAAGGGCGGGGTTGTCCAGCTCGATTATCTCGCCATTGGTCTTCACCGCCTTGTAGCGGACGGTGGGGGCCGTTGTGATGAGGTCGAGGTCGAACTCGCGCTCAAGGCGCTCCTGGATTATCTCCATGTGCAAAAGGCCCAGGAAGCCGCAGCGAAAGCCAAAGCCAAGGGCTTGCGAGGTCTCGGGCTCGTAGCGCAGGGAGGCGTCGTTCAGCGAGAGCTTCGCCAGGGCGTCCTTCAGGTCTTCGTAGTCGGCGGAATCGGAGGGGTATAGGCCGGAAAAGACCATCGGCTGAACTTCCGAGAAGCCGGGCAGCTGCGCCGGAGCGGGGCGGTCGGCGTAGGTTACGGTATCGCCGATTTTGGTGTCGCGCACGTCTTTAATAGAGGCGGTGAACCACCCCACCTCGCCCGGGCCCAGCGAGGCCACGTCTGTCATCAGGGGGGCGAAAACGCCCACCCGCTGGACGTCGTAATCCTTGCCGGTGGCCATGAAGCGTATTTTGGTTCCCTTGGAGATGGATCCGTCGAAAACGCGGATGAAGACGGTGACTCCGAGGTAATTGTCGTAGCTGCAATCGAAGATGAGGGCTGTCAGGGGGGCAGTCTCGTCGCCCTTGGGGGCGGGGACGGTCTTTATTATCGCCTCAAGAAGCTCGTGAATGCCTACGCCCATCTTGGCGCTGCACAAGACCGCCTCGGAGGCGTCTATGCCGATTATATCCTCTATCTCCTGCTTTATCTCGTCGGGGCGGGCGCGCGGCAGGTCTATCTTGTTCAGCACCGGCACCAATTCCAGGTTGTTGTCGGTGGCGAGATAGACGTTGGCAAGCGTCTGCGCCTCGACACCCTGGCTTGCGTCGACTACAAGCACCGCGCCCTCGCAGGCGGCGAGGCTTCGGGAGACTTCATAGGAGAAATCGACGTGGCCGGGGGTGTCGATGAGGTTGAAGATGTAGTCATCGCCCGCGTCGGACTTGTAGCTAAGCCTCACGGTCTGGGCCTTTATCGTTATGCCGCGCTCGCGCTCAAGTTCCATGTTGTCGAGGAACTGGTCTTTTTTGTCGCGTTCGCCGATGGCGCCCGTGTGCTCCAAAATGCGGTCGGCCAGCGTCGACTTGCCGTGGTCCACGTGGGCGATGATGCTGAAATTTCTAATTTTTTCCTTGGCCGTCATTTAAGGGGGCAACTCCAGACCTGTGCGTTAAAAAAATTTGCTTGTCGGCCCTTGTCTTTTCCCTCGGGCCGGAAGGTAGGCAAGTTTAACAATGCCTCTTTATTAAGTAAAGGAATGAGTACAGCCATTTTTTGACAGCGACCCTTTTGAGTGTTAATTTTTGCGAAAGCCAAAAACCAAAAGGAGAAAATTCATGAAAATCGCCATAAGCGGCAAGGGCGGCGTGGGCAAGACAACCCTTTCGGGGGCGATGGCCCGCTACCTGGCCGACAACGGGTACAAAGTCCTGGCCATCGACGCCGACCCCGATTCAAACCTACCCTCCTCCATCGGCGTACCCCTGGACGTAGCCCAAAAAATCAGGCCGCTCGCCTCGCTAAAGGAGATGGTCGCCGAGCGCACCGGCTCCAAGGGCGGCTACGGGGGCATCTTCAAGCTCAATCCGAAGGTGGACGACATTCCCGAGGAGTACGGGATAGAGTTCAAGGGCATCCGCCTTCTCACCCTCGGCACCGTCCCGAAGGGCGGAACGGGTTGCCTTTGCCCCGAATCTACTCTCCTTCGCGTGCTTCTGCGCCACGTGATGCTCCAGCGCGGCGAGGCGGTGATTATCGACATGGAGGCTGGCCTTGAGCATCTTGCCAGGGGTTCGACGGAGTCGATGGACGCCTTCATCGTGGTCGTGGAGCCAGGACAGCGCGCCATCCAGACCGCTCACCAGATTAAGAGGTTGGCTGGAGACCTTGGGATAGAGAAGATTTTCGTTGTGGGCAACAAGGTCGCGGACGAGACCGACCGCAAGATAATAGAGGATGGGGTCTCGCCCTTGCCGATACTCGGCTTCCTCCCTCTGAGCGAGGAGGTGAAGCGCGCCGACAAGCTGGGGGTTAGCCCCTACGATCTCGACCCGAAACTTCGGGAAGAGGCTGCGGAGATTTGCAGGCTTATAGACGTTAAAAAATAGCCCTGCGGGTATTATGCAAATAAAAAGGGCAAGGATTTCTCCTTGCCCTTTTTGATTTTTGGCTTTGCCGTATTTATTCGGCGGGAGCCTCTTCCTTCGCCTCTTCGGCGGGAGCTGCGGACTCTTCCACGACGGGGGCGGCTTCTTCAACCACCGGAGCGGCGGCCACGGGCTCGACAACCGGAGCCTTGGGGGCCTTGGGCGCGGCCTTCTTGGCCTTGGGGGCGCAGGGCTCGGTTACGATTTCAAGAAGGCTGATGGGGGCGTTGTCGCCCTTTCTGGCGCCAATCTTGATGATGCGGGTGTAACCGCCGGGGCGGGCGGCAACTGCTTCGGCGATTTCGCCGAAGAGTTTGGCGACCGCTTCCACCGAGCGCACGTAGGAAAGGGCGCGGCGGCGGGCGTGGAGGTCGCCCCTCTTGCCGAGGGTTATGAGCTTTTCAGCTATCTTGCGCACTTCCTTGGCCTTGGCGTCGGTGGTGCGTATTTTGCCGTGCATGAAGAGCGAGGTGACCATGTTGCGGAACATCGCTTTTCTGTGGCTGGAGTTTCTGCCGAGTTGACGGCCTACCTTGTTGTGCCGCATTTAAATATCCTCTTTGACTTAAGCTTTAAAGCTCTTCTTCTTCAACGTCTTCTTCGGGCGGGGTCCAGCCGTGTATCTCCATGCCGAGATGGAGGTTCATCGTCTGGAGAATGTCCTTGATCTCGTTCAGGGACTTTCTGCCGAAGTTCTTCGTCTTGAGCATCTCGGCGTCGTTTTTCTGCACCAGCTCGCCGATGAAGCGGATGTTTGCCGACTTGAGGCAGTTGGCGGCGCGCACCGAAAGCTCAAGCTCGCTGACCTTGCGGTCGAGGTTGGGGTTGTAGGCAGCCACTTCGGCCTCTTCAACCGCGGTTTCCTCCACCTCTTCGCCCTCTTCGAAATTGATGAAGACCTGTACCTGGTCCTTCAATATCTTGGCGGCGTAGGCGATGGCGTCGTCGGGCCTTACGGAGCCGTCGGTCCATATTTCGAGAATGAGCTTGTCGTAGTCGGTGCGCTGGCCGACTCGGGCCTGCTCGACGCGGAAGTTCACCTTCTCGACGGGGCAGAAGACCGCATCGACGGGTATCCAGCCGATGGGGAGGTCTTCGTTCTTGTTCATTTCGGCGGGTATGTATCCCTTGCCGACCTCGACGACCATCTCCGCAACGAGCCTGCCGCCTTCGCTTATGGAAGCGATGTGGGCGTCGGGGTTGAGGACCTCAATGGTCGAACCGGCGGCTATGTCGGAGGCCTTCACCTCGCAGGGGCCGACCATGTCAAGATGGAGGCGCTTCTGCTTGGAGGTGGAGGCTTTGAGCCGCACGTTCTTGAGGTTCAAAATCAGTTCCACAACGTCCTCGGCGACGCCGGGGATGGTGGAGAACTCGTGGTGCACGCCTTCGAACTTGACCTGCACGATGGCCGCGCCCTGCAGGCTTGAGAGCAAGATTCTGCGGAGGGCGTTGCCGAGGGTTATTCCGTATCCGCGCTCAAGGGGCTCGGCGGTGAATTTGCCGTAGGTGTCGCAGAGGGTTTCCTCTTCCACCAAGAGCCTCTTGGGCTTAATAAGTTCACGCCAGTTGCGCTGTTGCAAAGTAAAACCTCCGGTGCGAAAGGGTAGCGTTAAGCGCCTTTTAGCCCTTACTTGGAGTACAATTCGACGATCAGATGCTCTTCGATGGGCATCGTGATCTCTTCGCGCTTGGGCAGTTCCTTGATCGTGCAGGTGAAGTTCTTTGCATCGATCTCAAGCCAGCCCGGCACCCCCCTCGAACCCACGCCCTCTTGGGCGGAGACGATGGCGGGAATCTTCTTGGAGTTTTCGCGCACCGCGACTATATCGCCCGCCTTCGTGAGGAAGGAGGGGATGTTCACCTTTTTGCCGTTCACGGTGAAGTGGCCGTGACGGACGAGCTGGCGGGCTTCGTTTCTGGAGCCGGCGTAGCCCATGCGGTAAACCATGTTGTCGAGGCGGGATTCGAGTATCTTCAGGAGGTTCTCGCCGGTGACGCCCTTGAGGCGGTCGGCTTCCTGAAAGTAGGCGCGGAACTGCTTTTCCTGTACGCCGTATATCCTGCGGACCTTCTGCTTCTCGCGGAGCTGGCGGCCGTATTCGCTGGCCTTGCCCCTGCCCTGCCCGTGCTGTCCCGGGGGGTAATTGCGTCTCTCAATGGCGCACTTGTCGGTGAAGCAGCGCTCGCCCTTGAGGTTGAGTTTCATCTTTTCGCGCCGACAGAGTCGGCAAACGGCATCGCGATATCTGGCCAAAGCGTATCCTCCTCGCTTGCCTTACACACGCCGCCTTTTGGGCGGGCGGCAACCATTGTGCGGAATCGGGGTGACGTCGGTCACTCGGGTTATGTTGAGGCCAGCGGCGTTGATGGCGCGGATGGCGCCCTCTCTGCCGGAGCCGGGGCCTTTGACGAAGACCTCGACGTTGCGAAGACCGTGTTCCATCGCCTTCTCGGCGGCGTCCTTGCCGGCGATCTGCGCGGCGAAGGGGGTGGACTTCCTGGATCCCTTGAACCCTGCAACCCCCGCGTTGGACCACGAGATTGTGTTCCCGTTCGCGTCGGTTATTGTTACGACGGTGTTGTTGAAGGTGCTCTTGATGTGCACCACGCCGTCTCTGATGTTCTTTTTGATTTTCTTGACCCTGCGGGCGGCCCGTTTAGCCATCGATATATCCTTTCAGCGGTATTCCCGCGCCTACTTGCGGCGGGGGCCCTTGCGCGTGCGCGCATTGGTCTTTGTGCGCTGGCCCCTGACAGGAAGCCCTTTGCGGTGGCGAAGTCCACGGTAGCAACCAAGGTCCATGAGACGCTTGATGTTGCTGAGCACTATGCGGCGAAGGTCACCCTCAACCTTGTACTGCTCGTCGATTACTTTGCGGATCGCCTGAAGCTCCTCTTCGGTGACGTCGTCGCTCTTTGTGTTGAAGTTCACCCCCGCCTCGGAAAGTATCTTGCGGGCGCTGGGGCGACCGATTCCGAAGATGGACGTCAAGGCGACTTCCATGCGCTTTTGGCGCGGAAGATCGACACCTGCTATTCTCGCCACTTTTATTCCTCCTCTGCCTTCTTACGCAGAATTATTCTAGCCCTGGCGCTGTTTGTGCCTGGGGTTTTCACAAATTACGCGCACGATTCCCTTGCGGAGGAGAATCTTGCACTTGTCGCACATTGCTTTTACGGAAGGTCTGACTTTCATTTTACCTGCTCCCGATGACTGCCGCCTGGGCGGCTTTATTTCTTTCTGTAAGTGATGCGCCCGCGGGTTAGGTCGTAGGGTGATATCTCGACCGTTACCCTGTCTCCGGGGAGTATTTTGATGAAGTTCATCCTCATCTTGCCGGAGATGTGCGCCAATATCTTGTGGCCGCTGTCCAGTTCTACCCGGAACATGGCGTTCGGCAACGGCTCGATTACCGTTCCTTCTATCTCTATGGCTTCTTCTTTAGCCAAATGCTTTTCTCCTGCCTATCCGGGCAAGGTCAAGATGACCGGCCCGTTTTCGGTGATGGCCACCGTGTGTTCCGTGTGGGCGGCGAGGCTCCCGTCCCTGGTTCGGGCGGTCCAGCCGTCCGAGTCCACGGTGAGTCCGGATGCGCCCGCGTTTATCATGGGCTCTATCGCCAGCACCATTCCGGCCTTGAGCCGGACTCCCCTGCCCTCGATCCCGAAATTGGGGACCTGAGGGTCTTCGTGCAGCGAGGCGCCTATGCCGTGTCCCACGAACTCGCGGACAACGTTGAACCCTTCCTTCTCCACGACTCTCTGGACCGCTACGCCTATGTCGCCGACCGTGTTGCCTGCGACCGCGACTGAAATGCCCGCCGCCAGAGCCCTTTGGGCCGTGTCTATCAGCCTTGCGGCAAGAGGGCTGGCCGATCCGACCGCCACGCTTATCGCCGCATCGCCGTAGAACCCGTTAGCATACACCCCAAAGTCCACGCTGAGCAAGTCCCCATCTTTAAGGACCCGTTTTTTGCTCGGTATGCCATGGACGATCTCATCGTTTACCGAGGTACAGAGGTTAGCCGGAAAGGCCATCCCCTTGGGGCTGGGGTTGGGGACGCCCTTGAAGGCCCCCTTGAGATTGCTTTTTTTAAGCTCTTGCGCCGCAATCTCTTCCAGATCGCCGGTTGAGACGCCAGGCTTTACGCTGGCTCTTATTATCTCAAGGATTCGTGCGACCTCGCGGTTCGCTTCCCTCATCCTTTCGATTTCAGCCGGCGACTTTAATATAATCACCCGCCCAACACGCTCGTTATCTTGGCGAAGATCTCGTCGATCGAGCCGACGCCCGCGATGGGACGGAGTAGACCGGCCTTCTTGTAGTATTCGATGAGGGGCGCGGTCTGGTCGTCGTAAACCTTAAGGCGGCTGCGTATCGTCTCTTCGTTGTCGTCGGCGCGCTGATAAAGTTCGCCGCCGCACTTGTCGCAAACGCCCTCTTTCTTCGGGGGGTCGAAGAGGACGTGGAAGCCGGAGCCGCATGCCTTGCAGGTCCTGCGGCCCGTGAGGCGGGCGACGAGTTCTTCGTTGGCGACGTCGATGGAGACGACATGGTCAATCTTAAGGCTCATGGAGTCGAGGACTTTTTTCAGCGCGTCGGCCTGGCCCACGGTGCGGGGGAAGCCGTCGAGCATGAAGCCTTTTTTGCAGTCGTCGAGCTTGATGCGCTCTTCGATGAGGCCTATTACTACTTCGTCGGGCACGAGCTTTCCGGCTTCCATGAACTTCTTGGCCTCAAGGCCGAGCGCGGTGCCCTCCTTGAGCGCGGCGCGAAGCATATCGCCGGTGCTTATCTGGGGTATGCCGTATTTGTCAACGAGCTTTTTGGCCTGGGTTCCTTTGCCGGCCCCGGGTCCGCCGAGTAGTATGATTCTCATCTTGTATTCTCCAACCAGGAAAAATACTGCCGGTTAATAAGTTATGAGCGTCTGCCGCGCATTCTGCGCGAGCCCATCAACCCTTCGTAATTACGGGCGATGAGATGAGTCTCTATCTGCGCGACCGTGTCCAGCGCAACGCCGACGACGATCAGAAGGCTTGTGCCGCCGAAGTAGAATGAGACGCCTTCCTTCATCATCAGTGAGGGCAGCACGCAGATTAGGCTTACGTAGAGGCCGCCCCAGAAGGTCAGTCTGCTGAGCACGTTGTCTATGAACTCGGCGGTGCGCTGTCCGGGGCGTATGCCGGGGATGTAGCCGCCGTGTTTTTTCAGGTTTTCCGCAACGTCGTTGGGGTTGAACTGTATGGCGGTGTAAAAGTAGGAGAAGAATATCACCAGCCCCGCGAAGAGCATGTTGTAGGTGATCGTTGTGGGCGAAAGCCACGCCCTCATCTTCTCGACCACCGGATGCGTGACGAACTGGCCGATGGTGAGGGGGAACATGAGGAGCGAGGAGGCGAAGATCGCCGGAATAACGCCCGCAGTGTTTATCTTGAGCGGAAGGTGGGTGGACTGGCCGCCGTAAACCTTTCGCCCCACTACCCTCTTGGCGTAGTGGACGGGGATCCTTCTTTGGGAACGCTCCACGTAGACGACGAAGAGGGTCACGACGATTACGAAGATGAAAAGGAGGAGCGCTCCGCCGACACCTATGCCGCGCGCGAATTCGCTGACAACCGCGCGGGGTATGCCGCCGACGATGCCCGCGAAGATTATGAGCGAGATGCCGTTGCCTATGCCGCGCTCGGTAATCTGTTCGCCCAGCCACATTATGAAGGCGGTGCCGGCGGTGAGGGATATGACGGTTAGAAGCCTAAAGCCCATTCCGGCCTGAATGACTACGGAGGCGGGTCCAGGACCTCCGAGGCCATATTGCGCTATCAGGTTTGGGTCGGTCACGTTCACCGTGAGGTTCTCTATGCCGATAGCTATGCCGAAGCCCTGTATGGCAGCGAGTATGACGGTGCCGTAGCGGGTGTACTGGGTGATGACCCTGCGCCCTTGTTCGCCCTCCTTGGAGAGCCTTTCTAGCGTAGGCACTACAACCGTGAGAAGCTGTAGAATGATGGACGCGCTTATATAAGGCATTATGCCGAGGGCGAAGATGCTCATCTGGCTGAGCGCGCCGCCGCTGAACATGTTGACGAGCCCCAGTATTGAGTCGCCGCCCTGGTCCACCCAGCTGCCGAAGAGGCCAGCCCTCATGCCTGGAACCGGCACGTGTACGCCGAGCCTGTAAACGGCCAGGAAGAAGAAGGTCATTAGTATCCTTCTTCTAAGCTCGGGGATTTGGGTTATTCCCCGAATGTCCCCGGCCAGCTTGTTAGCCAAGCTTCACCTCGCCGCCGCGGGCTTCTATCTTTTCCTGAGCGCCCTTGGAGATTTTCTGGGCGTGCACGACGAGCTTCTTCTCAAGGTCGCCCTTGCCCAGGACCTTCACTCCGTCCAGAACCTTTTTGATGATTCCGGTCTCGATGAGAAGGGCGGCGGTGACCTCGGTGCCGTCTTCGAAACGGTTGAGATCCATGACGTTTACGCAGGCGAACTCCTTGCGGAAGGGGTTCTTGAACCCAACCTTGGGGATTCTGCGCTGAAGGGGCATCTGGCCGCCTTCAAAGCCCGCCTTCTCGGAGTAGCCTGAACGGGCGCGGGCGCCCTTGTGGCCGCGGGCCGAGGTCTTGCCCATGCCGGAGCCGGGGCCCCTGCCGACGCGCTTTTTCTTTTTAACGGCGCCCTCGGGGCGTCTAAGGTCGTGAAGTCGCATGATTTATGCCTCCAAAGCCCGAGTTACTGGGCCCGAATTTCTTCCGTGTTTTTGCCGCGGCGCTTGGCGATATCGTCGGGGCTGCGAAGCTGCTTGAGCCCTTCGATGGTCGCGTGGACGACGTTGTGGGGGTTGGAGGTGCCGAGGCACTTTGTAAGTATGTCGTGTACGCCGGCGGACTCGACGACGGCGCGAACCGGACCGCCGGCGATGACGCCGGTGCCTGGTGCGGCGGGCTTAAGGACAACCGAGCCGGCGCCGAAGTGGCCGAGCACCTCAAAGGGGATGGTGCCGTCGGTGAGGGGGACCCTCACGAGGTTGCGCTTTGCCTGCTCGACGCCCTTTCGTATCGCCTCGGGCACCTGATTGGCTTTGCCGAGGCCCACGCCAACAACGCCGTTGTGGTCGCCGACGACCATCAGGGCGCTGAAGGAGAAACGCCTGCCGCCCTTGACAACTTTGGCGACGCGGTTCAAAAAGACCAGGCGGTCGAAGAGTTCAATTTCGTTTGGATCGATTCTCGAAGTCAAGAGAGCATCCTCCTAGAAGTCCAGGCCAGCTTCGCGAGCAGCCTCGGCGAGCGCCTTGACCTTGCCGTGATAGGCATAGCCGTTTCGGTCAAAAACCACCTGCTTTATATCGCGCGCCAGGGCCTTCTTGGCCACGGCGGCGCCGATGGCTTTGGCCGCATCTATGTTGCCGGTCTTTTTCATTTCGTCGCGGACCTCGCGGCATACCGTGGAGGCGGCTGCCAGCGTGCATCCGGTTTCGTCGTCGATAACCTGGGCGTAGATGTGTTTCAGGCTTCTGTACACGGTGAGCCTGGGGCGGGCGCCGGTTCCGGAGACTTTCCTGCGGACTCGCGCCTTCCTGCTCGTGTAGCCTTTTATTTTCGCCGTGATCCGATTCACCGTAATCACTCCTTGTATGAATAGGCGCCTTACTTGGCGCCGGCCTTGCCTTCTTTGCGCCTTACCGTCTCGTTAGCGTAGCGGATGCCGGTGCCCTTGTAGGGTTCCGGCGGCTTGAACGCGCGGATTGTGGCGGCGATCTGGCCGACGTAGTTCTTGTCTATGCCCTTGACGGTGACGACGCGCTGGTCTTTCACTTCGATGTCGACTCCGGCGGGCTTTTGGTATTCGATGTTGTGGGAGAGCCCGACGCTCATCACCAGTGTAGGCCCCTGCATGTTGGCGCGGTAGCCGATGCCCTGGATTTCGAGGGATTTCTCGAAGCCGGCGCTTACGCCCGTGACCATGTTGGCCAAAACGGAGCGGGTCATGCCGTGGAGGGCGCGGTGGCTGCGGTTGTCGGTCGGGCGGGTGATGTTTATCACGCCCGGCTCGATGGATATGCCCATGTCGGGGTGCACGTCGAATTTGAGGGTGCCCTTCGGGCCGGTGGCGGTGAAGACGCCGCCGGTCAGGTCAACCTTGACGCTGGAAGGGACTGCTATTGGCTTTTTACCTATCCTCGACATAACGGATTCCTTTTTAGAGGATTTATGATTACCAGATTGAGCAGATGACTTCGCCGCCCACGCCCAGCTTGCGGGCCTGGGTGTCGGTCATCACGCCGCGCGAGGTCGTGAGTATCACGGTTCCGAAACCGCTTCTCACCTTGGGGATGTCCTCGCTCTTTACGTAGACGCGGCGGCCCTGCTTGCTTTCGCGCTTGAGGCCGTCGATGACGCAGTTGTCGTTGTCGTCGTACTTGAGGTACGCGATTAGAAGGCCCTGCTTGCCATCTTCCTCTTCGCCGATATCGGCGAGGTATCCCTCGGCAACCATGGTCTTGAGGACTTCCTTCTTAAGACCGGAGGCGGGGATGATTACGGTTTGGGCCCTTGTTTCTATGCCGTTGCGAATGCGGGTGAGCATATCTGCAATCGGATCGCTGACTGACATGTGCCTAGCTCCTATATAGCCTTACCAGCTGGCCTTGGTGACGCCGGGGAGTTTGCCTTCGTGCGCCAGTTTGCGCAGGCAGCACCTGCACATGTTGAACTTGCGGTAATACGCGCGGGGCCTGCCGCAGAGAGGGCAACGGTTCCGCTGACGCACCGCGAACTTGGGGGTCTTTTTGGCTTTCTCCATTTTAGCTGTGGTCGCCATTAGATCGCTCCGCTTTCTTACCGCTTGAAGGGCATACCGAAGAGGCGAAGCAGTTCCTTGCATTCCTCGTCGGTTTTGGCCGTCGTCACGATGGTAACGTTCATGCCCTTGATCTTCTCTACCTTTTCGAGATCGATCTCAGGAAAAATTATCTGCTCGGTTACGCCGAGAGTGAAGTTCCCGCGCCCGTCGAAGCCTCTTACGGGTATGCCGGCGAAGTCGCGCACGCGGGGCAGGGCCACGCTTACCATCCTGTCGAGGAATTCGTACATGCGGTCGCGGCGCAGGGTCACGCGGATGCCGACCGGCTGGTTTTCCCTCAGGTGGAAGTTGGCTATGGATTTCTTCGAGCGGGTGATTACGGGCTTTTGGCCCGCGATCTGCCCGAGTTCGGCGGCGAGACGCTCCATGAGCTTGTTGTCGTCTTTTGCGTCGCCCGCGCCGATGTTGATGCAGATTTTCTCAAGTCTCGGCACAAGCATCACGTTCTTGTAGCCGAACTTTTCGGTCATCTGCGCCGCTATCTCTTTGGTGTATTTGTCTTTGAGCCTGGCCATCATTGCACCGTTACCGGATTACCGGTCGAACACTTCGCCGCATTTTTTGCAAACGCGAACCTTGGAGCCGTCGTCGAGGAGCTTTACTCCGACGCGAACGGGCTTGTCGCATTTGCCGCAAACGAGCGCAATGTTAGAAATGTGGACGGAAGCTTCCTTTTCGACGATGCCGCCCTGACTCATCTGGGAGGGCTTTACGTGGCGCTTCACCACGTTTACCTTCTCGACAAGGGCACGGTCCTTTTCGCCGATTACCTTGATGACCTTGCCGCGCTTGCCTTCGGCCCTTCCGGACCCGGCAATCACCTCGACGAGGTCGCCTTTTTTAATCTTCTGTAAAGCCATAACCGGTTCTCCTTCTTTCGGCCTTAGAGCACTTCGGGGGCCAGGGAGATTATCTTCATGAAGTTCTTGGCGCGAAGCTCTCTGGCGACGGGCCCGAAGACGCGGGTGCCGATGGGCTCGCCGTCCTTGTTGATGAGGACCGCGGCGTTGTCGTCGAAGCGGATGTAGGAGCCGTCCTGGCGGCGTACTTCCTTGTTCGTGCGGACGATGACGGCCTTCATCACGGAGCCCTTGGCGACCTTGGAGTTGGCGATGGCTTCACGCACCGATACGGTGATGATGTCGCCAACGGTAGCGTACTTGCGCTTGGAGCCGCCGACTATGTGGATGCAATAGACCTGCTTTGCTCCAGAATTGTCGGCGACGTTTAGTATTGTTTCCTGCTGAATCATGATATCGCTCCGAACCCGGCCTGGCCGTTACACGGCGCGCCCGAGGATTTCCTTGACCTGCCAGCACTTTTCCTTGCTGAGAGGCCTCGTTTCCTCGATGAGCACCTTGTCGCCGATCCGGCACTCGTTGTTCTCGTCATGCGCCTTGAATTTCTTGGAACGCATCACGTATTTTTTGAACCGACGGTCTTTCTCAAGGCCGGAAACCCTCACGGTGACGGTCTTGTCCATCTTGTCGCTGACCACCACGCCGATTCTCTTCTTGCGGTTGCCTCTTTCAGACATTTCGTATCTCCGCGCCTGTTAAGCTTTACGCTCATTTTCCGTCAAAACGGTGAGGACGCGGGAAAGGTCCCTGCGAACTCTCGTGATGGCGGCGGTGTTTTCCAACTGCTTGGTTTCGAGCTGGAAGCGGAGGTTCATGTACTCCTCTTTCAGTTCGTCGTGCTTGGCACGAAGCTCGCTTGGGGAAAGGCCCCTGATCTCTTTAGCCTTCATAGACGTCCTCGCGGGAAATTACGCGCGTTTTGATCGGAAGCTTGTGTCCGGCTCTGCGCAGGGCTTCGTTGGCCATTTCCGGTGTTACGCCGCGGATCTCGTAGAGGATTCTGCCAGGCTTGACGACGGCTACCCAAAGTTCCGGTGCGCCTTTACCTTTACCCATACGAGTTTCAAGCGGCTTTTTCGTTACGGGCTTGTCGGGGAAGATTCGTATCCAGACTCGCCCGCCGCGCTTGACGTGGTGGGAGATGGCGATACGGGCGGCCTCGATCTGGCGGTTTGTCAGCCAGCCGTCTTCCACGGCCTGCAGGGCGTAGTCGCCGAAGTTGATGTTGCTGCCCCGGTAAGCGAAGCCGCGACGGCGGCCTTTTTGCACTTTCCGGAATTTCATTGCTTTTGGACTAAGCATTTTCTACCTACCCCCTGTTGCTGGGGTTGTCAGCGTCTGAAAGGACTTCGCCCTTGAAGATCGTGACCTTCACGCCGACCACGCCGTAGGTGGTGTGGCTTTCGGCGAAGCCGTGGTCGATGTCGGCCCTAAGGGTGTGAAGGGGCACGCGGCCTTCGCGATACCACTCGACGCGGGCTATTTCAGCTCCGCCTAGGCGTCCGGCGAGGTTTACCCTTATGCCTTCGGCTCCGAGTTTCATGGTGGTGGCGACGGCGCGCTTCATGGCCCTTCTGAAGCCGACCCTGCGCTTGAGCTGGGAGGCTATGTTCTCGGCCACCAGCTTGGCGTCGAGTTCGGGGCGCTTGATCTCGCGGACGTTTACGAATACTTCCTTGCCGATTTTGGCGGAAAGGAGGCCGCGCAGCCTGTCGATCTCGGCGCCCTTCTTGCCGATGATGATGCCAGGGCGGGCGGTGTGTATCTCCACTCGAACCTTGTTGGCCACGCGCTCGATCTCGATGGTGGAGACGGCGGCCTGGTCAAGGTTCTTGCCGAGATACTCGCGGATGGCGAGATCTTCGTGCAGAGTCTTGGCGTAGTCGCGTCCCATGTACCAGCGCGAGAGCCAGGGCTTTATGATCCCTACGCGAAACCCGTAGGGATGAACTTTCTGACCCACTTGGTTCCTCCTTATTTCTCGGCGAGCACCACGCTTACGTGGCTCGTTTTCTTGTGGACCTGGAAGGCGCGTCCCTGTGCGCGGGGACGGAACCTCTTTTGCGTCGGGCCCTCGTCGACGCGGATTTCCTTGACGAAAAGGGCGTCGATGTTAAGGCCGTAGTTGTTTTCGGCGTTGGCGACCGCGGACTCTATGAGTCGGCGGATCGGCATGCTGGCGGACCTGTTGACGAACTTCAGGGTGTCAAGGGCCAGGCCGACGGGCTTGCCGCGGACCATGTCCGCCACCAGGCGGGCCTTGCGCGGCGCTACCCTCAGGGCTTTTAGCTTTGCTTGGGCTTCCATGTTTAAGTCGTGCCTCCCTTACTTCTTCTTGCCCTTGTTCTCGCCCTTGACGTGCGAGTAGAAGGTCCTGGTGGGGGCGAATTCGCCGAATTTGTGGCCGACCATGTTTTCGGTCACGGAGACCGGAACGAAGGTCTTGCCGTTGTGTACGGCGAAGGTGAGTCCCACGAAATCGGGGGTGATCGTCGAACGCCTTGACCAGGTCTGGATGACTTTGCGGTCGCCCGTGTCTTTGGCCTTGGCAGCCTTCTTCGCCACGTGATCGTCGACGAAGGGTCCTTTTTTAATGGAACGAGCCATCTATTCTGCTCCTATTTACGCCGGCGCACGATGTAGCGGTCGGTGACCTTGTTGTTGCGCGTCTTTTTGCCCTTGGTAGGCACACCCCACGGGGTTACCGGGTGGCGGCCGCCGCTGGTTCTTCCCTCGCCACCGCCGTGGGGGTGGTCGATGGGGTTCATGGCGACGCCTCGGACCGTGGGCTTTATGCCGAGCCAGCGGTTTCTGCCGGCTTTGCCGATGGAGATGTTTTCGAACTCTTCGTTGCCGACCTGCCCGATGGTGGCCGAGCACTCGATGCGAACCTTGCGCATCTCGCCGGAGGGGAGGCGAAGAACCGCGTAATCGCCTTCCTTGGCCATGAGCTGGGCGTAGGTTCCGGCGGAGCGGGCCATCTGGCCGCCTTTGCCGACCTTGAGCTCGATGTTGTGGACCAGCGTGCCCAGGGGGATGAGCTCAAGGGGAAGAGCGTTGCCCGGACGGATCTCGGAGCCGGGTCCGCTCATGACGGCGTCGCCGACCTTGAGGTCCTTGGGGGCTAGTATGTAGCGCTTTTCGCCGTCCACGTAGTTCAGGAGGGCGATGCGGGCGTTGCGGTTGGGGTCGTACTGGATGGAATCGACCTTGGCGGGTATGCCGTTCTTGTCGCGCTTGAAGTCGATTATCCTGTAGCGGCGCTTGTTGCCCCCGCCGATGTGCCTGCAGGTGACGCGCCCGGCGTTGTTTCTGCCGCCGGTTTTCTTCAGCGGGAGAAGAAGGCTTTTCTCCGGGGTTGTCTTCGTCACCTCCTCGTATGTGGATGCCGTGGTGAAGCGGCGTCCTGGAGAGGTGGGGCGATATCGCTTGATGGCCATCTTATATCCTCACATGGGTAAGCCGTCGCTAGGCTTACACCCCTTCAAAAAACTCGATGGTGTGGCCCTCGCCGAGAGAGACGTAGGCCTTTTTCCAGTTGCGCTTCCTTCCGATGTAGCGGCCCATGCGGGCGTTCTTGCCGCGCACGAGGGCGGTGCGTACGCCGGTGACCTTGACCTTGAAAGCCTTTTCAACGGCTTCCTTGACCTGGGCCTTGGTGGCGTCCTTGGCTACTTCGAAAACTATTGTGTTGCTCACGTCCTTCACCAGCGTGGACTTCTCGCTGATTATCGGGCGGATGAGTATGTCGTAGGCGCTCGTCTGCATGGCTTAGAGCCCTCCCTGTATCTTGTCGAGCGCGTCGCCGACGAGGATGAGCTTCTCGAAGCGGAGTATGTCGTAGACGTTGATGCCCTCGGCGCGGAGGACCTTCACCCAGGGAAGGTTCCTGGCGGAGCGCTCGACCACGTCGTTGGCCTCGGGAAGGACGATTAGGGCGCTTTTTACGCCGAGCGAGCCGAGGGTGGAGGCCAAGGCTTTCGTCTTGATCTCTTCAAGGCCCAGGGATTCGACGACCATGAGCTCGCTGTCGCGAAGCTTGGCGGCCAGCGCGCTGCGGAGAGCGGCGCGGCGCTTTTTCTTGGGCATCGAATAGGAATAGTCGCGCGGGGTGGGGCCGAAAGCCACGCCGCCGCCGGTCCATACGGGGGAGCGGCGGTCGCCGACGCGGGCCCTGCCGGTGCCCTTCTGCTTCCAGAGTTTCTTCTGGCCGCCGGCGACTTCGGAACGGGTCTTCGTGGAGTGGGTGCCCTGGCGCTTGCAGGCCTGCTGCATGCGTACGACTTCCCACAAAAGCGCGTCATTTACCGTGACGCCGAAGACCGCATCTTCTAGCTTTCTGGTTCCAACCTGCTGGTTGGCTGAATTCAAAACCGGTGCTTCCATGATTAAGTCTCGTTTCCTTAGCCTAGGCCTTGACGGCGTTCCTGATGAGGAGCGAGCCGTTCTTGGAGCCGGGTACGGCGCCGCGGACCATGATGAGGTTGCGTTCGGCATCCACCTCGACGACCTGCAGGTTCTGAACGGTCACCCTGCGGGCGCCGTCGTGGCCGGGCATCTTCTGGCCCTTGAAGATCTTGCCGGGCCATTCGTGCGCGCCGATGGCGCCGCCGCGACGGTGGAACATGGAGCCGTGGGTTGCCCTGCCGCCGCCGAAGCCGTGGCGCTTCATGACGCCCTGGAAACCCTTGCCCTTGGAGGTGCCGGTGATGTCGATGTAGTCGCCGGCCTTGAATATGGCGGCTCCCACTTCCTGTCCGACCTCGTAGGCGTTTACGTCGGCCACGCGAAACTCGATGAGCTGGCGCATGGGGGCGACGCCGGCCTTGCGGAAATGGCCGATTGTGGCCTTGTCGGCCCTCTGAGCCTTGATTTCATGATAACCGAGCTGGATAGCATCGTATCCGTCGGTATCGACAGTCTTTTTCTGGACGACTTTGCAGGGTCCGGCCTGAATGACGGTGACGGGTATCAACTCGTCGCCGCCGGCGAAGACCTGGGTCATCCCAAGTTTGGTTCCAATGATTCCCTTTGACATGGGAACTCCCTTACCGCGTTAGCGACCCCGCAAGGGGATCGCGGATTTTCCTTACTGCAGCTTGATTTCCACATCCACCCCGGCAGAGAGGTCGAGCTTCATTAGGGCGTCGATCGTCTGCTGGGTTGGGTCCAGGATATCGAGAAGGCGCTTATGGGTGCGCATCTCGAAGTGCTCTCTGGACTTTTTGTCCACGTGCGGAGAGCGCAGCACGCAGAATCTGTTTATCTCCGTGGGCAGGGGTATCGGTCCCGACACCCTTGCGCCGGTCCGCTTGGCCGCGTCCAGAATCTCCTGCACCGACTGGTCGAGGAGCTTGTGGTCGAAGGCCTTGAGGCGGATGCGGATCTTGTCGCTTTGCATGTTCACCTCTAACGCTCCTACGCGATGATTTTGGTGACGACGCCGGCGCCGACGGTGCGGCCGCCTTCGCGGATCGCGAAGCGAAGTCCTTCTTCCATCGCGATGGGCGTGATGAGCTCAACCGTCAGGTTGACCTTGTC
>SRXB01000484.1 GCA_009724975.1 bacterium
GGCGACGGCCAAAAAGACGAAGGCTTTGACTCCGACGGCGATTCCATAGCCGATTGCGTGGACTGCGACCCGCAAAACCCCGCCATCTATCAGGGGGCCGCCGACATTACCCGAAATTTGGTTGACGAGAACTGCGACGGGGTAGACGGCCCGCCGCTGGTGGACAACGACCTCGACGGCGCCGACGACGATTTTTCAGACAACTGCAAGGGGAAATACAACCCGGACCAGAAGGACGCCGATTCCGACGGCGTTGGCGACGCCTGCGACAACTGCCCGCTTTCTGCCAATTCGGGTCAGGCCGATTCAAACGCCGACGGCATCGGCGACGCCTGCGACGCCTGCCTGACCGGAGCCGTCACCTGCCCGCAGGATAACGCCTGCGTCTCCTACGTGTGCCTTGCCGTTGAGCCCGGGGCGGCCCAATGTGTAGCTTCCCTGAATAACGGCCTTGCGTGCGACGATGGCGATCTTTGCACCACCGGCGACCAGTGCGCGGGCGGCTCCTGCCTTGGCGCGGCGAAAAACTGCGCCGACGCCTTTATCCTAACCGCCGACTCCTGCTTAGCCGAAACGGGCGAGTGCCTTAATATTCCCCCCGATTGCGGCGACCAGAATCCCTGTACGATAGATTCGTGGGACAAAGCGGCGGGCAAGTGCGTCAGCGCCCCCAAAAACTGCTCCGACTCCGACCCCTACACAGTAGATTCATGCAACCTCGAAAGCGGGGAGTGCTCGTCGGTCAGGCCCGACTGCGACGATGGCAACCCCTGCACGAGCGACTCCTTTTCGACATCTTTGCAGACTTGCCTTAACGAGGTTTTTTCCTGCGACGACGGCATCTCCCTTACAACCGATTACTGCGACGCGGCGCTCGGTAAATGCGTACACATCCCTCCCTCCTGTGACGACCTAAACGCCTGTACAGCCGATATTTGGGACGAAGTGGCGAGCCTGTGTCTCCACACGCCAAAAAACTGCGCCGATTCCGATCCCTTCACCCTTGATTCCTGCCTTCCCGCCACTGGCGAGTGCAAAAACGAAGTCCCGAACTGCGACGACGGCAACGCCTGCACCGACGACAGCTGGTCCACCGCCTTGGGCGTCTGCGTCCACGCGCCGGTAAGTTGTTCGGACGGCAATCTTTGCACAAACGACCTTTGCTCCCCCTCGTCGGGCTGCTATCACACGCAGGTGGTTTGCGACGAC
>SRXB01000485.1 GCA_009724975.1 bacterium
CCGCCGCTAAAGAGTGTGATATCCTTGGGTTTCATCGGTTTTCCTTTCCGCGAGGAGCTGCTCCGTCGCGTTAAAATTCACCTTTCCTAAAAAAGGGTAGGGCTTTTTATATAAATTGCCAGTCCTGGTCAAGATAAAATTGCCGTTTTCAAGGCGGCTTTCGCCGAAGGCACAGCTTAAGGGGATATTGCATGCACGGATTTAAGGTTGATGAAGCTCTTTGCGTGAAGTGCGGGGAGTGCGCGCGGGTTTGCGCGGTTGCGGCGATAGGGCCCGGCGACGACGGGGTGCCGGTCCACCTGCCCGCGCGGGAGGGCTTTTGCATAGCCTGCCAGCAATGTCTGGCCGTGTGCCCAACCGGAGCGCTAACCGTTTGCGGCGTAGACCCGAAGGGTTGCGTGGATTTTTCCCAAATGCCAACCCTTGCGCAGACCGAGGCGCTTTTCAGGCTAAGGAGGAGCGTCAGGTTTTTTAAGGACGAGGATGTGCCGCCGGAGCTTTTGGAAAAGATTGTTTCGGTGGCCGCCAACGCCCCGACCGGCACGAATTCGCGAAAACTGCGTTACACGGTCCTTGAGGGAGAGGCGCTTCGCCGTTTCCGCGAGGCCGTTTACGGGAAGATAGAGGAGCTGGACGGCAAGGGGCTTTTGACGGAGAAGCTCTCGCATCTAAGGCGCATGGCCAAGGCCTGGCGTCAGGGGCGCGACGTCATTTTCAGGAACGCCCCCCACCTTCTGCTGGTCTCCTCCGGCAGGGAGGCGATGACCCCCCTGGAGGACGGGATAATTTCACTGGCCGCTTTCGACCTCGCCGCGCAATCCGCAGGCGTCGGAACGCTGTGGCTTTGTTTCGTGGCGCAGATAATGGAGGCTGCGCCGGACCTTCGCCTTGCACTGGGAATCGGCGGGGAGAGGGTGTTTTGCTACGCAATGCTGGCGGGTTTTCCCGATGTGCGTTTCAGGCGGGGGGTTGACCGAGGCTCCATGGAGATTCACAGGGTCGATTTTTGCAAGTAATCCTGGGCCAAAGAGGAATTTTCACGGTATCTTTTTCCCCTTGCCGTTTTTTTAGGAGGATACCGAGATGAGATTGCGCGTTGCCGCCATATTGGCGCTTTTGCTGGCCGTTCCGGCGCTGGGCTTTTGCCAGAAGCCCGTAGTCCTTGTGGACGAGAGCCACGGGCAGAGGTTTTCTTTCGTCAAGGAAGG
>SRXB01000157.1 GCA_009724975.1 bacterium
GCCGGACTCCTTCTCCGACGGCTCCGACCATTTTGCCCTCGAAAGCGCCCTTGAACGCGCCCGCCGTATGGTGGAGGAGGGGGCCGACATCCTCGACATAGGCGGCGAATCGACCCGCCCGGGTGCAGCCCAGGTGGGCGAGGAAGAAGAGCTCAAGAGGGTAATTCCACTCATCGAAAAGCTCGCCGGAGAGGTGAAGGTGCCAATCTCCATCGATACCTACAAGTCGGGGGTCGCCAAAAGGGCGATGGAGGCGGGGGCCTCGATAATAAACGACGTCAGCGGCCTTGGGCTGGACGAGAATATGGGAGCGGTCGCCGCGGCCACCGGCGCGGGCCTCATCGTAATGCACATGCGCGGAACCCCCAGGAGCATGCAGAGCGACACCGCTTACGAAGACCTCGTGGGAGAGGTTTACGGCCTTCTTGCCAGCAGCGTCCAAAAAGCCGTCGAGGCCGGGGTGGAGCGCGGCAGGATAATAATCGACCCGGGCATCGGCTTCGGCAAATCGGTAGAAGGAAACCTCGCCCTTTTGGGCCGCCTTAGCGAATTTTGCTCTATGGGCCTTCCGGTGCTCGCGGGAGCCAGCCGAAAATCCTTCATAGGCAAGACCCTCGGCATCGAAAACCCCAAGGACCGCCTCGAAGGGAGCCTTGCCGCCGCCGTGATAGCGGTTATGGAGGGGGCCAGCGTAATACGGGTGCACGACGTAAGGGAAACCCGCAGGGCGGTGGACCTCGCCTTCGCCGCGAAACAGGCAAGCCTGCGGGGGTGACGGGTGGATAGCATGCCTGTCTCCTTCAGCCTCGTCGACATAGCCGACATCCTCCTCGTCGCCTTCGTCATCTACCGCATTTTGCTTCTGATCAAGGGAACCAGGGCTTTTCAGGTCCTATTGGGGCTGATAATCATCATAGTGGCCTACGTCGGGAGCAAGGTTTTGGGGCTTTTGACCCTCAACTGGATTCTCAACACCTTCCTCTCCTCCATAATCCTCGTCACGGTCATCCTCTTCCAGAACGACATAAAGCGCGGCCTCGCGCACATGGGACGCCATCCGCTTCTTCGCGGAGGCGCGGCCAACGAGGGGGGGGCCAGGCTGGACGAGCTGGTCCGCGCGGCGATAGCGCTCGCCTCACGGAAGATAGGGGCGATAATCGTCGTCGAGAGGGGAACCGACATCCGCCAGTTCGTCGAGGGAGGGGTGGCGCTGGACGCCAACATCTCAAAAGACCTCATCCACTCCATCTTCCTGGCCGATTCTCCCATCCACGACGGCGCGGTGGTTGTGAGGGGGCCAAAAATAACCCTCGCCTCCTGCCTTTTGCCGCTGACCAGCCGCATAGACCTTGAACAGGAGCTGGGAACCCGCCACCGGGCCGCCGTGGGCATAACCGAGGAGACCGACGCGGTGGCGATAGTTGTGAGCGAGGAGCGCGGCACAATGTCGCTTGCCATAAACGGCAAGCTCACCCGCGACCTTGACGGCGTAGCCATGCGCAAGGTCCTCGCCCATCTTTTCCCCGACGCCCCCCCGAAAAAGAAGGGCTCCAGGCAAAAGGCCAGGGCGGCGGAGGCTCGGTCATGAAAAGCGAGAAGATGCGCCGCGCCCTGACCGAAAACATGGGGCTCAAGATAGTCAGCCTCCTGACCGCCATATTGCTCTGGATGTTCGTAATCGGCGAAAAGCAGAGCGATGTGCAGATAACGGTCCCCCTCTCCCTTACAAACCTGCCGGTAGACATGGTGATAACCAGTCGCGTGCCGAGCTCGGTGAACGTGAGGCTAACCGGCCCTCGCACCATAATCGCCTCCCTTTCGCCCAAGCAGTTCGGCATTTCGCTCGACGTTAAGGGGATACAGGAGGGGACCTCCTCCTACGAGATACTCCCCTCGCGCCTTGGGCTGCCGCGCGGGGTCGAGGTAACTGAAATCTCCCCCTCGGTGGTCACTCTGGCCGCCGACAAGACCGCCTACAAATCGCTTCCGATAAAGCCGAGGATAAAGGGAGCCCCCAAGGCCGGCTTCGAGGTCGAGGCGGTGGAATCCAACCCTTCGGAGATAACGGTGGCCGCCTCGGAACGTGCCCTCAAGGTCTTTCGCGAGCTTGAGACGGAGGTTATCGACATCGGCGGCATCGACGGGGGGCTGACCCGCGAGGTCCAGCTGGTCTTCCCCGACGCCTCCTTCAAGAGGATAGAGCAAAAGCCGGTGAAGGTTACGGTAAAGATAAAGAAAATGGCCGCCGAGCGCGAACTGGCCTCCGTAACGGTTCATCCCCCCGCGGGCGGGTGGCTTTTGGAGCCCGCCACGGCGGATATAAGGGTAACGGGGCCGGTTTCCGTCCTTTCGAGGCTCAGCGCGGCGGATTTCGCCCTTTCGGCGGCGGCTCCGGCGCAAGAGGGCGGCCTCTCGAAACTTTCCGTCACCCTACCGGATGAGGTGGAGCTTTTGTCGGTCACTCCCGAAGAGGTTCGGGTCTTCAGGGTAAAATAGAGCGGAGTCAGCATCAGAATGAAAAACAAAAGACAGCTTTTCGGGACCGACGGCATAAGGGGAAGGGCCAACGTCGAGCCGATGACCTCGGAAACGGTGGTCAAGCTTGGCCGCGCCGCCGCCCACATCTTCAAGCAGCGTCCCCAGAAGATGCGCCACCGCGTGGTAATAGGCAAGGATACGCGCCTCTCCGGCTACATGCTGGAAACCGCGCTGGCCTCGGGTTTTTGCTCGATGGGGGTGGACATCCTCCTCGTCGGGCCGCTACCCACCCCGGGCATAGCCTTCATAACGTCAAGCATGAGGGCCGACGCGGGGGTCGTCATCTCCGCCTCCCACAATCCGTACCAGGACAACGGGATAAAGTTCTTCGACCACGACGGCTTCAAGCTCCCCGACTCGGTCGAGGCGGATATAGAGAGGCTGGTTACCGGCAACGACCTTATGCACCACCGCCCCACCGACTCCGACATCGGGAGGGCAAGGAGGATTGAGGACGCGGCGGGGCGCTACATCGTCCACCTGAAGAGCAAATTCCCCAACCACCTCACCCTTGAGGGTCTTCGCATAGCCATAGACTGCGCCAACGGCGCGGCCTACCACGTCGCCCCCGACGTCCTTGAGGAACTGGGGGCCGAGGTTTTTCGCATCGGCGTGAGCCCCAACGGCGAAAACATCAACCGCGAGTGCGGTAGCCTCCACCCCGACAAGGTCTCGGCGCTCGTCCGCCAGCACCGCGCCGACATAGGAATCGCGCTAGACGGCGACGCCGACCGCGTCATCGTCGTGGACGAAAACGGCAAAGAGGTGGACGGCGACCAGATAATGGCGATATGCGGCAGAATGCTCAAAAAAGAGGGCTGCCTCAAAAAAGATACGGTAGTCTCCACCATAATGAGCAACATGGGGCTGGAATGCTCCCTCGCCGACGCGGGTATAAGCCTTGAGCGCACCGCGGTGGGCGACCGCTACGTAGTGGAGAGGATGCGCCAGCAGGGGTTCAACTTCGGCGGCGAGCAGTCGGGCCACCTCGTCTTTCTCGACCACGCCACCACCGGCGACGGCACGCTTGCCGCCCTCCAGCTCCTCGCCATAATGGCGCGGGAGCAAAAGCCCGTCTCTGAGCTGGCCCGGGTCATGACCCTCTTCCCGCAGGTTTTAAAAGGCGTCAACGTGCGGGAAAAGCGCCCCCTCGAAGAGCTTTCGCTAACCCAAAAGGCGATAGCCTCAGCCGAAAAGAAGCTCGGCAAAAAGGGGCGCGTGGTGGTGCGCTATTCGGGCACCGAAAAGAAGCTGCGCGTCATGATAGAAGGTGAGAGCCAGCCGAAAATCGAGGAACTTTGCGACTCGATAGTGGATGCGGTAATGACCGAGATAGGCGAATAGGAGCCTTCATGATAAGACTTGGCGTCAACATCGACCACGTCGCCACCGTCAGGCAGGCCCGCCGCATCAGCGAGCCCGACCCCGCGTGGGCGGTGGCGCTTGCCGAGCTCGGCGGGGCCGACCAGATAACGATACACCTTCGGGAAGACCGCCGCCACATACAGGATTACGACCTCGACAACGTCCTGGCCGTCGCCAAGGTTCCCGTCAACCTTGAGATGGCCGTGACCGACGAGATGGTCCAGATAGCCTGCAGCAAGAAGCCCTTCATAGTCTGCATGGTCCCCGAAAAGAGGCAGGAGGTCACTACCGAGGGCGGGCTCGACGTGGTTTCAAGGCTGAAGGCCGTCAAGACCGCGACCAGAAAGATTAAAAAGGCCGGAGTAAGGGTCAGCCTCTTCATCGACCCCGACACCGATCAGGTGAAAGCCGCCAAGGAGGCTGGATCCGACGCGATAGAGCTCCACACCGGAGCCTACGCCCACGCCTGGAACACCCCTGCCGCCGCAAAAGAGCTCAAAAGGCTCCACGAGGCCGCCGTCTACGCCTACGGCCTCGGCCTCTCGGTCCACGCGGGCCACGGCCTTAACCTTCTAAACCTCGCGCCGATAGCCCGCCTGCCCCACATTGAGGAGTTGAACATAGGCCACGCGCTCATCGGCAGGGCCATCTTCGTCGGGCTGAAGGAATCGGTGGCGCAATACAAGGCCAGGATACAAGAGGCGCTGGCGGGCTCATGATAGTCGGCGTCGGGCTGGACGTGGTCGAGATTTCGCGCATCGCCGTCCTTGAAGAGAAACACGGGGGGCGCTTCGCCGAAAAGCTCCTCACCGAAGGCGAACTGGCGGAGTTGCGGTCCCAAAAAGAGCAGTACGCCACCCTGGCCGGCAGGTTCGCCGCCAAAGAGGCGGCGCTGAAGGCTCTGGGAACCGGCTTTTCATCGGGAATCGGCTGGCGCGACGTTGAAGTGGTCAAGAACGCGCAGGGCGCGCCCTCCCTCCTCTTCCACGGCAGGGCCGCGAAGGTCGCGGAAGATATGGGAGTGACCGGGAAATTCCTTTCAATCACCCACGACGGCGGGGTAGCCGCCGCAGTGGTGGTTTTGGAGAGGTGAGAAGGGATGTTGCCGCTTCTTGACGCCGCCCGAATGCGGGCGCTGGACAAATTCACCATCGAGGAGGTCGGCCTTCCGGGCGCGCTTTTGATGGAGAACGCCGGAGCGGCGGTGGCGGCCAAAATCCTTGAGAAATTCGCCCTCCGGCCCGGCCAGGGGCAAGCCCTCTTCCTCTGCGGCAAGGGAAACAACGGCGGCGACGGCTTTTGCGCGGCGCGAAGGCTCGTCAACGCGGGCTTTGGGGCGCGGGTGATACTTGTGGGCGGTCGGGGGAACGTCCGCGGCGACGCGCTTTTGCACCTGAACGCCTTTTTGAACTCGGGCGGCGAAGTGGAAGAGCC
>SRXB01000486.1 GCA_009724975.1 bacterium
CTACTTCGAGGCTACGGTAAACGCAACAGTTACCAAGGGGACGGCTTTCGCTGTAACCTCAACCATCAACCACTCGATAGTCTCGGTACCGCGCACAGCCTCCGACACCGAGAACCTTACCGTTTCCGGCACCGCGGTGGTAACGCTCTTCGCCCCGGCCACCACGCAGACCGCCTCCCCAGGAGACTCGAACCTTTACTACCAGCTTGACATAACCAACGGCGCGACCATCGCCGACATCTTTGACCTAACCTACGTAAGTCCCTCCGGCTGGACCTATGTCTTCAACACAGCCAACACCTGCAACCCCGCCAACGACATCACCTCGGTGAACCTCGCGGCGGGCGCGACGACCTCCGTTTACCTCTGCTTCTCCACCCCCGCCGCGGCGGCTGACGCCTCCTCCGACGTAGTTGCGGCTACCGCCAGATCCAGGTTCGACAACACCGTATTCGCCAACCAGAACTTCACCACCACCATCGCGGCGCCGATAATCACCATTGCCAAGTCCCGCGACAAGGGAACCGCCAGCCCGGGCGAAGTCATAACCTACACAGTCGACATCGACAACATAGGCACAGGCGATTCCGGCTCAATCGTGATAACCGACGGAATCCCGCTTTTCACCACCTACGTCCCGGGCTCGATCATGGTCAGCTACGATGGCGCCCCCCTTGGCGGCCTCACCGACAGCGGTGCCGATGCCGATGGCGCCTCCTGCGACGGCACTACCGTCACCGTAGGCGGAGCCGCCGGAAACATGACCCTAAACGCGGGTCAAACCTTTACGCTCCAGTTCCAGGTAACGGTCAACTAAGGCCGCTACGGGAACTAAGAGGATAAAAGGCTAGAAACTTGAAGCTGCGCGGGTTTGGCAAAATCTGCATAGGTGCGCTTATGATGGCGGCCGTGGCCCTCACCATGGGGCCGCGGTCCGCCTTCTGCGCGTCAATACCCGCTGGCGCCCAAATCATCAACAAGGCCGCCGTAACCTTCAGCGACAAGAATCTTAACGTAAAGCCCTCTTTGACGAGCAACGCCGCCACAACCACCGCCCTCGCCCTGCCGGTACTCAACCTTGCTCTCGGCATAAGCTCCAATCCGGTGGCTATGGGGGCTCAATTCACCCTCGACATCAACTACTCCAACATCGGCAACGCCGCCTCCACCAACACAACCCTCACGCTGGACCTGAGCGAATTCCTC
>SRXB01000487.1 GCA_009724975.1 bacterium
CGTGCCGACTGGTGTCGGCGAGAATCTTTCCCCGAAGCGCTGTGCCTTGAGTCCAAGGCTGGCTTTCGGGTTTCGGCGGCGGGCAAAAAGATAAAAATGCCGGAAGGCTACGTCATGGCCGACGTTGGGGCGGCGGCGCGCGCGACCGGGATATTCAGGCAAAAGGGCGGAGCGGTCCTGAAGGCCTCCCACGGGGTCGCGGGCCTCAGCGTGGCTCTTTTTTCGGGCAAAGAGCTCTTTTCCCGCGCAAAAATCGCGGCCAGCATGGAGATGCGGGCCTCTTTGGACCATTTCTGGAGCTCCGGCCCCGTCGTCCTTGAGGAGAAAATCGGGGGCGGGGCCGTGCCACGCGCCTTTACGGCGGACTGGTTCCTGCCGGAAGAGGGGGCGCCTTTCCCTGTCGGGGCCGGATTGATGAGGATAGCGGCAAAAACCCGCTATTGCGGCTCCGTGGCGGGGGTCGGAGCGTTGAGCGGGTCCGAACTCTCGCAAATAACCCTCATGGGGAAGGAGATTCTCGGCCTTTTAAGGGAAAGGGGGGTGACGGGCTGGGTAAACTGCGATTTTGTCGATGACGGCGGCATCCTCCTCGCAACCGAGATAAACGTACGCCGCAGTTGCCCAACCCACGGATTCGAGGCGGCGCGCTTCCTCTTCGGGCCGAAGTGGGCGGACCGGATTGCCCTTTTGATAAACGAACGGCTCCTCTTCCACCCCCTCCGCCCCGCCTACCGCGAGGTCAGGGAGGGTTTTATCGACTACAACGAAAGGGCGTCCAAGAGGGGCGCATGGGCGTTCCCCACCACCTCCTCCATGGCGCTCTCCCTTTCTCCCCCGCGCCTATCCTTCATCCTGGCCGCGCCCGCCGCCAATTTCCTGCGGGCCGAAGAGGAGACCCTGCGCGCCTGCCTTCAGCGCTCCACCGGCCTCGGCTCCTTTGCGCCGCCCTTTCCGGAAGATTTTCCATGAGAGCTCTGGTTGTAGCCAACGCCGAGGAGTTTTACCTGCCGCGAATCGGGGTTTTGAGCGGTGCCGCCGCCGAGGGGTGGCGCATCGGAAGTGAGTTGGCCTCGCGGCTGGCGCTTTTTTGGGGCGGCGACGGCTCCACGGTTTTTCTACCCTTCGTCCACGACCGAAACCACCTCTCCGACCTCGAAAAAAGGCTGGGGTTCAAAGGCTTGAGGGTGGTCGAGGTCGGGAAGG
>SRXB01000158.1 GCA_009724975.1 bacterium
GTCATCTCAACCCGCTTCACCGGCTACCAGCCCTACCCGGGCGGCGAATACACCAGCCTCAAAGTGGTGGGCGAGAAGTAGGGACTCTCTAATTTCACTTCGCGGCGAGCGAGCGCAGTTTGGCGAGGTTTTCCTTGTCGTGGCGGTTCATTTCGCCGGGCAGGGTTTCTATTATCATGGGGCTTTGGGCGAAGCGCGGGTCGCGCACGAGGTTTTCAAAGCCCGAGAGGCCAAGCTCTCCCTCGCCGATGTGTTCGTGGCGGTCTTTTTTCGATCCAAGCGCCCCCTGCGAGTCGTTGAGGTGGAAGAATTTCACTTTTTCCAGCCCCACCGCCGCTTCAAGCTCCTCCATTACCCTTTGGTAATTCTCCAAACCCCTCAAGTCGTAGCCCGCGGCGAAGATGTGGCAGGTGTCGAGACAGATTCCGAGCCTTTCGGGGATTTTGGAGGCCGCCAGAATATCTCGCAGGTGCGAAAATTGCCCGCCTACCGAGTTTCCCGCCCCGCTGGTGGTCTCCAGAAGGACCGTAGCCCTCTCGCTTTGGGCTTCCTCAAAGGCAATCGCGATATTTTCGGCGATTCTGGCTATCCCTACCTCCATCCCGTCGCCGCCGTGGCTCCCCGGGTGGAGTACGATGTAGGGAATATGGAGCATTTCGACGCGTTTTAGCTCGTCCACGAGGTTTTTGACGGTTTTTTCAGAGATTTCGGGGTCGCCGGAGGCGAGGTTGAGGAGGTAGGAGCCGTGGGAGGCGATGGGGGGCCTGCCGTTTTCGGCCCAAAGCGCCCGGAAATTCTCCGCCTCTTCGCCGGAGAGTGGCGCGGACTCCCATCTTCGCTGGTTTTTGGTGAAAATCTGGAAGGCCTGCCCGCCGACCTCCCTGAATTCTCCAAAGGCGTTGCAAAGGCCGCCCGCCACCGAGACGTGGGTTCCAAAGAGCGGCATCAGAGGCCGACCTTGGGGCAAAGTTCCGCCACTGGGCATTCTCCGCATTTGGCTTTTTTCGCGGCGCAGGCGTCGCGGCCAAGGTGGGTGAGGAGGTTGGAAAAATCGGTCCACCGCTTGCGCGGGAGGATTTTCATGAGGTCGCGCTCGATTTTGTCGGGGTCTTTCTCTTTCGTGAACCCCATGCGGGCGCTTATTCTACCGACGTGGGTGTCCACGAAGATTGCGGGAATGCCCATGGCGTTTCCAAGTACCAGGTTGGCGGTTTTGCGGCCAACGCCGGGGAGGGTTGTGAGCTCTTCCGCCGTTTTGGGGATTTCGCCGCCGAAATTCTCAAGGAGGGCGGCGTTGAGCGCCTTCAGGGTCTTGGCTTTTTGCCTGTAAAAGCCGGTGGAGTGAATAGCCTCCTCAATCTCCTCCAAATTCCCCTCGGCGAAGCTTTTAGGGTTCGGGAATATGGAGAAAAGGCCGCCTACGACCTTGTTCACCCGCTCGTCGGTGCACTGGGCCGCCAGAATCGCCGAGACCAGCAGTGACCAGGGCGAGGTGAATTCAAGGGCGGTTGAGGCGGGGTAGCGGGCCGCGAGTATGGAGTCTATTTTCAGGGCGCGTTCGGCGGCGTCCATGGTCATTCCTTTTCAAGCGGGGAAGAAATCGGTTTGTGCCAGCCTTTTTCGGGGTCCCAAATCCATCTGGCGCGGTTTTTGGCCTTCATGCGGAGCTTTTTGAGGCGGTAAGCCGTCACCGCCTGCAAGGTGACCCAGTAGCCGAGCGCACCAAGCGGCAGGCCAACAACCACGGCGCCGACCCAAAGGGGCGCGGCGTAGTCGGAGAGGGCCAGCGTTACGAAACTTCCGAGGTATTGGGCGGGGCTTTGGAGGTCCGAGGCCGCCGCCACCCATTTTTCCACCGAGGCGGCGGGGTTCGGGTCCCTGCCGAGGACCAGCGCTCCCGCGAGGTAGGTGGTGTAGAAGATTGGGATGTTGGTCACGGGGTTTGAGAAGAGCGAGCCTACCGCCGCCGCCAGCTTGGAGCAGCGAAGGAGCGCCGCGAAGACGACCGCCACCGGAACCTGAAAGAGTATGGGCATGAGGCCGACGAAAAGGCCCACCGCCATCCCCAGCGCAACTTCGCGCGGGGTTCCCCTCATGCGCAGGAGGCGAAGCCTTGTCAGCCTTATGTATTTTTTAAAGCTAAGGGCAGCCATCGCCAGCCTTGGAAGGGGTTATCTGGAATTTAGCCTTTTGTGCCTGTTTGTTATGGGGAAGCGCCTGTCTTTTCCGAAGGCGCGGGGGGTGATGCGGACTCCCGGGGGAGCCTGCCTCCTTTTGTATTCGTTCGTGTCCACCAGCGTCGCCACGCGGTTGACCGTCTCGGCCCCGTACTTGTCTATAAGGGGTTTTAGGTCGCCCTCCTCCTCCACGAGAACTTTCAATATCGGGTCGAGCACTTCGTACGGTGGGAGTGAATCGCTGTCCTTCTGGTCGGGGCGAAGTTCCGCGCTCGGTTCCTTTTCGAGGGTGGAAAGGGGGATGAGGGGCCTTCCGGCCTCTTCGTTTCTCCAGCGCGCCAGCTCGTAGACAAGGGTTTTCGGCACATCTTTCAGAAGGTCGAAGCCGCCCGCCATGTCTCCGTAAAGTGTGCAATAGCCCACCGAGGTTTCGCTTTTGTTGCCGGTGGAGAGGAGGAGGCGCCCGAACTTGTTGGAAATCGCCATCAAAAGGGTCCCGCGCACGCGGGCCTGTATGTTTTCCTCGGCTATTCCTGGTTTTGTCTCAGCGAGGACGCCGCCAAGGGTTTCAAGGAAGGCGGCGAAAGGTTTTTCTATGGGGAGGGTGAGGCATTCGATGCCGAGGTTTCGCGCCAGCTCAAGGCTGTCGCTTACGCTTCCCTCGCTGGAGTAGCGCGAGGGCATGGTGACGCCCAGGACGTTGTCGCGGCCAAGCGCGTCCACCGCCAGGGCTGCGGTGAGGGCCGAGTCTATGCCGCCCGAGAGGCCCAAAAGCGCCTGCCGGAAGGAATTTTTGAGGGCGTAGTCGCGGCAGCCCAGCACAAGGGCCCTGTAAACCTCCTCGACGGGCGAGGGGGCGGTTATCTCTCTGGCGGGAAGCGATTCCTTGGCGGCAGACTTTATTTGCGGAACCTGTATCTCGTCAACGTCGGCCTCGGTTTCGGTGCGAAGGGCCACCCGCCTTCTGGGGTCGCGCACTCTGTGCAGTCCCACATCGTCGGGGTTTACGTCGATTACTATGAAATCTTCCTCGAAGGGCAATCCGCGCGCCAGCACCTCGCCGGAGGGGGAGTAGACCGCGCTTTGTCCGTCGAATACTATCTCGTCCTGACCGCCTACGAGGTTTACGAAGGCCAGGAAGACCCCGTTGTCGCTAGCCCTCGTCGAGAGCATCCGTTCGCGCTGGGAGGCCTTGCCTATGTGGTAGGGGGAGGCCGAGAGGTTCAAAATCAGTTCCGCGCCGCCCCAAAGGGCCTGCTGGCGGGCGGGTCCCGCCGGATACCAGATGTCTTCGCAGATCGTTACCCCGACCGTGGCACCCTTCATAGAGAGGACCACAGGTTTTTGCCCGGCCTGGAAATAGCGGTTCTCGTCGAAGACGCCGTAGTTGGGGAGGTTGGTTTTTTTGACCGCGCCGATTTTTTGCCCGTCGCAAAAGACGAGGGCTGCGTTGTAAAGGTCGTCCTCCATCAAAGGGGTTCCGACGATGGCGGTTATGCCTTTGGTGTGGGCGGCCAGGTCATCCGAGGCGGTCTTCAGCGCGTCGATAAAGCTCCGCGTGAAGAGGAGGTCCTCGGGCGGGTAGCCGCTGAGGGCGCATTCGGGGGAGAGGTAGATGTCGGCCCCGAATTTTTTTGCGCGCTCTATCCCGTGGGCGATTTTGGCCGCGTTTTGGGCGGTGTCGCCGACCGTGGGGTTCATCTGGTGCAAAAAGAGCCTTATCATATGGACTCCGGTTCCAATCGGTATTAAATTCCTATCCTCCATAGCCTATGGTTTTGGAGGAGCCGCCGCAACGGTAAAGAAGGGCGGCGGGTTTTTTGAGGTGGAGTTAATGAGAATGAAGACCGCAAGGCCCTTTGCCGCGCTCTTGGCGCTCTTTTTTTCAATTATAGCCTCTTCGGACGGACTTTGCGCGCAAAACCCGCGCGAAACGCCCGTGGTGATGGCCGTGAGGCTCGCGGGGCCAGCCGTTGTGGGTATTTCAGTGCAGGGCGAGGTGAGGGGCAACTCTCCCTTCGGCTCCATAGACCCCTTTTTCGACCGCTTTTTCCGCGAATTTTTCGGCGATTTCCCCCAGGACCGCCGACGGGCCCAGAGCATAGGGTCGGGCGTCCTCATCGACGAGCGCGGCCACATATTGACAAACGAACACGTCATTCACTCCGCCGTCGAGATTACAGTCACTTTTCCCGACGGCGACGAGGCGAAGGCCAGGGTGGTCGGGGCGGACGAGGCCACCGACCTCGCGGTCCTGAAAATCGAGTCAAAAAAACTTCCGAGGCCGGTGAGCATAGGAAAAAGCTCGGACCTAATGATCGGCGAGACGGTGATAGCCATAGGAAACCCCTTCGGCCTCGCCCACACCGTCACCACCGGCGTAGTCAGCGCCACCGGAAGGACTGTTCAGGGCGGGGACGGCAGGACCTACGCCGATTTCATCCAGACCGACGCTTCAATCAACCCGGGGAACTCCGGCGGGCCGCTGCTCAACATAAACGGCGAGCTCATAGGCATAAACGCCGCCATCTACAAGAGCGCCGAGGGGATAGGGTTCGCCATACCCATCGACAAGGCCCGCAAAATCTACGCCGACCTCATAGTTTACGGCGAGGTGCGCCACGCGTGG
Organism: bacterium; assembly: GCA_009724975.1. Classification (GTDB taxonomy): domain Bacteria; phylum Desulfobacterota; class Deferrisomatia; order Deferrisomatales; family BM512; genus SCTA01. The sequence goes on from SRXB01000158.1 coordinate 4,807, forward strand.
GTCGGCTTGCAGATCGACGACCTCGACCCCGAGACCGCCGATTCCCTGAAGGTGAAGGGCTCCAGAGGGGCGCTGGTGCGCAGGGTCTTCGAGAAAAGCCCGGCGGGCGAGGCGGGGATGAAGGGAGGAGACGTAATCACCGCCATAGACGGCAGGAAGGTCGAGAGTCGCGAGGATTACGCTGGCATAATAGCGGGCTATACTGCGGGGAGCCAGATGGAATTCACCCTGATTTCCGGCGGTGCGCCCAAAAAAGTCATCGTAAACGCCAAGAAAGTCCCCGACAACTACCCCAAAATCCTCGCCTCCTCATGGCTCGGGGTCAAAACCGCGAAAAACTCCGAAAAAATGGCGAAAAAGTACGGCCTTGGGACAGTGAAAGGGATGGTCATAACCGAGGTTTTGCCAAAAAGCGCCGCGAAAGAAGCCGGCCTTGAGGAGGGCGACGTCATCCGCAGCGTCAACGACGCCCCGATAGAGAGCGAGGAGGATTTCGGAACCGCC
>SRXB01000488.1 GCA_009724975.1 bacterium
GGCGCCACCGACACCGAAACGGTGAATATCTCCGTCGGCCTGACCAACCGTCCCCCGGACTTGGCGCCGATAGGGAACAAAACGGTCGCGGAAAATTCCGCACTGACCATTTACCTTAACGCCACCGATCCGGATTTCGACATCATCACTTATGGCGTAAGCTCGGCGGATGCGCCCGACTACACCATGCCCAGCGGCGCGTCTTTGTCCGGCAACACCTTCTATTGGACCCCCACATACTCACAGGCGGGGACCTACACCTTCACCTTCTCGGCCACCAGTCCAGACCCATCCAATTATAGCATGTTAAGCGACTCGGAGACTATCACCGTCACCGTTACGAATGTGAACCAAAAGCCCTATTTCAGCTCAATTCCCTCGCCCGGCAACACCTATGAGGGAAGCCTCATCACCCTTAATTTTTCCGCCGCGGATTGGGACGGCGACCCCGTAACCATGACCTTGCCGGCCCCGCCCGCAGGAGCAACCTTCATTGACGGCGTATTCAAATGGACCCCAACTTATGAGCAGGCGGGTTATTACTACCCGACCTTTGTTGCCAGCGACGGAAGCCTTGAGGAGACGGCGACTATCACCCTTTACATTAGAAACGTAAACCGCCCGCCAGTCCTCACCGTTAGCGACAAAACCGTGGCGGAGAACGAATACCTCGCCGTCACTATCACCGCAACCGACCCCGACGGCACCACCCCCACCGTATCCGCGAGCGGATTGCCCTCGGGCGCATCATTCAGCGGCGGGCAGTTCACCTGGACGCCAAGCTACAACCAGTCCGGCTATTACACCGTGAATTTCTCCGCATCCGACGGGGAGGCGGCGAATGTTTACGCCGCCATGGGCATAACCGTAACCGACGTGAACAGGCCGCCGGTAATTTCAGGCGCTCCGCTGACGACCACGCCGGAAGACGGCCTCTTCACCTTCACGCCCGTGGCGTCCGATCCCGACGAGGGGCAGACTATCTCCTTCTCGATAGTAAACCCCCCCGCGTGGTCCTCCTTCAGCCAGATCACAGGCACCCTTTCCGGCACGCCCACTAATGCCGATGTCGGCACGACCAACGGCATTGTGATAACCGTGAAAGACTCGCAGGGGCTCAGCGCTTCGCTTGCCCCCTTCGACCTTACCGTGACCAACGTCAACGACGCCCCGAAGATAACGGGTACGCCCCT
>SRXB01000159.1 GCA_009724975.1 bacterium
GGCCGACGCGCTGGTGGCGGTATCGGCCAAAGGCTCCTCCACGGCCAAAATAGTGGCGAGGACCGAGGCTATGGAAAAACCGGCGGGGACGAACAACCTCTATATGGCGGTGGTCAACGCCTCGCCGTCGGTTCCCTCGCTAAGCTATGTGCTTGGGGTCGGCAACTACCCCCCGCTGCTCGCCATTATCGGAGATAAATCCGTAGCCGCGGGCTCGTTGCTGGATTTCACCCTCTCGGCGACCGACCAAAACGGCGACCAGCTCGCCTTCTCCGCCCAGGGGCTTCCCGCCGGAGCCACCCTCGACCCCTCCACCGGCCACTTTTCCTGGCAGACGGGCGCGGGGCAGGCCGGAATCTATCCGGTAAACTTCTCGGTAACCGACGGAGTTTCGGTGGACAGCGAAAACATCTCGATAACGGTCGGGAGCGTTGCGGGAAACCGCGCCCCCATCCTAACGGCTATCGGCAACAGGCAGGGAAGCGAAGCTGCCGCGCTCCTGATAGCGCCCGACGCCTACGACCCCGACTCCGACCCGCTCTCTTTCAGCGTTACCGGCGCTCCCGCCGGAGCCGCGTTCAACGCCGGAACCGGAGACTTCTCCTGGACACCCTCGGTCGGGCAGGCGGGGTCCTACGCCCTCACCTTCACCGTCTCGGACGGAACCCTTGCCGACAGCGAAACAATATTTCTCACGATAACCCCGCAAAACAGGGCTCCGGTGCTGGCCTCGGTCGGCCCCAAAACCGTGGTGGCGGGCAACGCTCTGGTAATACAGCTCTCCGCCACCGACGAGGACGGCGACTCTCTCTCCTTCGGCGCGGGCAATGCCCCCCCGGGCGGCGGCGTCAACGCTTTTTCGGGCGTCTTCTACTGGCAGCCTACCACAAGCCAGATCGGGACCTACTCCACCACCTTCACGGTCTCCGACGGCAAGCTCACCGACAGCGAAACGGTGACGATAAAGGTAGTCGCCTCCTCATCTTCCGGCGGTAGCGGCTCCGCCGGGTGCTTCATAGAGGCGCTGGGCGGCTGGTGAAACGCGGCCCTCCGAAAAATCGTAATCTCTTGACTTGAACCCGCTTCTTCGGTAGATATTCACTTCTTTAGGCCCGTTCGCGGGGTGGGTGAAGGAGCGCCTTTTTCCAGGCCGCGCAACCGAAGTTTGACCGGAAATGAGTTCCGGCAGGCATTTTAAGAGGTGAGAAAGAATTGTTCCGAAAGGTTTTGATAGCCAACCGCGGCGAAATCGCGGTGAGAATCCACAGGGCCTGCAAAGAGCTGGGGATACAGACTGTGGCGATCTATACCGAGCAGGACTCCCACTCGGTTCACGTCACCAAGGCCGACGAGGCCATTCTGGTCGGCCCCGGCCCTCGCGGGGGCTACCTTGACGCCGCGCAGATAGCCGAAGTCGCCGCCAGTTGCGGGGCCGACGCGGTCCACCCGGGCTACGGATTCCTCTCCGAAAAGCCGATTCTCTCAAAGGAACTCGCCAAAAAGGGGATAAAACTCATAGGCCCCAACGTGCGCGCCATCGAGACGATGGGCGACAAGGTGGAGGCCCGCAAAGTCGCCATAGCCGCAGGCGTTCCCGTAATTCCGGCCGCTCCGGTCCTCTCCACCCTTGAGGAGGCGATCCACTGGGCCAAGGAGATCGGCTACCCCGTCATGCTCAAGGCGGTGGCCGGCGGCGGCGGCAAGGGGATGCGCGTCATACGCAACGACTCGGAGATGAAGGACGGCTTCACCATGGCCTCCTCCGAGGCGCAAAAATCCTTCGCCGACGGGCGCATGTACCTTGAGCGCTTCATCGAGGAGCCGCGCCACATAGAAATTCAGGTAATATGCGACAGCCACGGCAACCGCGCCTACCTGGGCGAACGCGACTGCTCCATACAGCGCCGCCACCAAAAGCTCATCGAAATAGCTCCCTCGCTCGTGCTCACGCCGGAAAAACGCAAAGAGATGGGCGAAGTGGCCCTCTCGCTGTGCAAAGAGGTGGGTTACGACTCGGCGGGAACGCTGGAATTCCTCCTTGAGCCCGACGGTCGCTACTACTTCCTAGAAATGAACACCCGCATACAGGTCGAGCACACCGTAAGCGAAATGGTCACCGGCATCGACCTGGTGCGCGAGATGATACGCAGCGCGGCTGGCGAGGAGCTCTCCTTCCGCCAGGAAGACGTCACCCTCCACGGCTACGCCATCGAGTGCCGCATAAACGCCGAGGACCCCCTCAACAACTTCATGCCCTCGCCGGGCAAGATAACCCGCTACCTCTCTCCGGGCGGCTTCGGCGTAAGGCTCGACTCGTGCATCTACTCGGGCTACGAGGTCCTTCCCTACTTCGACCCAATGATCTCCAAACTCTGCGTCTGGGGCAGGAGCTGGGAAGAGACGCTGGACAGGCTTGGCCGCGCCCTCGACGAATACGTCATCCGCGGCATCCAGACCACCATCCCCTTCTACCGGAGGATAATCGAGGACAAGGATTTTCGGGCAGGCAACTTCACCACCCACTTCCTTGAGGAAAAGAGCGATTCCTTCACCTATCCCGAGCCCAGCGAGCCGATGGACCCCTTCTTCCTCGCAGGTGCGGCGCTTCTGGCGCACTGCATAGCCTTCGGGACGCCCACTGAAATTGAACGCATGGAGAACGAGCCGTGAGACCTCCCGTAAGAATATTTGACGCGAGCCTTCGCGACTCCATTGGCGACTTCGTCACCCTCCACCTTCGCGCCCACGAGCTTGGCGAAGCGGTGCGCCTCCTCGACAAGGTCGGCTTCGCCGCAGTGGACGGCTTCGGCGGCGGCACCGCCGAGCGCCTCGCCCGCGACCTGCGCGAAGACCCCTGGGAGCGCCTTCGCGCCATAAGGCGCGGCCTCTCTCATACCCCCTTGCAGGCGGTAATACGCTCGCGCATGCTCTTCGGGCAAAAACCTGCCCCACTCTCCACCATCAGGGCCACCCTGAGGCATCTAAAAGACCTCGGCGTGGATTGCGTCAAAATCTCCGACCCGGGAATCGACCTTGAAGGCACGCGGCAGGTAATCCTAGTCGCCAAATCCATCGGCTTTCGCGTCTCGGCGGCTGTTCCGGTGGCATGGGGCAAGATAAACGACCCGCGCGACGCCCTTCTGGAAGGCGCGGTGACCTTCTCCGAGGCGGGAGCGGACGAAGTCGTCCTTCAGGACGCTTTCGGACTCCTTTCCCCGGCTCACGTGGCAAGCCTGGTGCGCTCCTTCACCCAGCACTGCTCGCTGCCCCTTCGCCTCCACATCCACGACACCAACCTCCTTTCGGTCGCCACCCTTGAGGCCGGAATAAGCGCGGGGGCCTCCGCCGCCGACGCCACAATCTCCTCGCTGGGCTGGACTTACAGCCCGCCGCGCACCGAATCGCTGGTGATGGCCCTTCGCGGCTCCGACCGCGCGCCCGACATCGACCTCACCGCCCTCGAAAACGCCTCGGCGTGGTTCGAGCTGGCAAAGGAGCGCAAGGGTTTCGGCCACAAGGCGCTTCACGGCGTCGACCACGGCCTCCTTCGCGGGGAGATGCCCTCCACCGTGCGCCGCGCCCTCATCGAGGAGCTTCGCAAGAAAGAGCGCCCCGACCTCATCGAGCGCGCCTGGAAGGAAGTGAACGCGGTATGGGAGGATTTCGGCTGTCCGCCCCTTCTCTCCCCGCTGGTGGAAGCCGTCTGCGCGCAAACTGTCGTCAACGTCTGCTCCGAAACTCCCTATTCAACCCTCGACCAGCGCGCCGTAGCCTATCTTGGCGGTCTCTACGGCCAGCCGCGCCCGGGCGTTAAGGCCGGGCTGGTCGAAAAGGCGGTGGAATACCCCATAGCGCCGGAGATGAAACTGCCCGAGCTCTCCGAGGCCCCCGCCGGACCCATGGCCAGCGTCGAGGAAAAGCTCACAAGCATCCTCTTCCCCGAAAGCGTCGCCGCCCGCGAGCTCCATGGAGCCGCAAAAGCCGCCCCAGCCTCCGACACCCCCGCCGTGGAAGCCTCCATACCCAGAAAACTCATGGTGGAACGCCACGGCGAGTCCTTTGAAGTGGCCCTTGAGGGAATAGGCCCCAAGCGCGGCAATAAACGTACCCTCTTTTTGCGCATCGGCGGCGACACCGCCGCGGTAGAGGTCACCTTCCCCCAAAGCGGAGCCGCGCCCGAGTTCACCCTCGTTCACCACGGCAAACAGCACAAGGTTAAGATTCTTGAGATACGCCCCAAGGGCAAACGGACCCTGCCGGTCGTCCTGCGCGAGGACGAGCAGGTGTTGGAAGTGCTCTATTCCTTCCCCAAGAGCCTCTAAAGGCCAGGGATAAAGGGCGCGGCTTGGAAAGACTCGCCGTACCCTTTTCAAAATCGGCGAACCACTCGGAAACCTGGAACAGCGCGGCCTGGGCGGAAATACCCCCGGGCCGCGTTTTTAATTTCCTCCCCGAAAGCTCCCCACACCGCCCCGAAACCCTCTTTCGCCTCGCGTGGAGCGAAAAGGGCATCGCCGGAATCTTCAAAGTGGCCGACAAGTGGGCCCTTGCGCGTCACGAAGGGTTCGGCGGGCAGGTCTACCGCGACTCCTGCGTGGAAATATTCCTCTCGCCCGACCTTTCAAGGGGCTACCTCAACTTCGAGTTCGCCGCAAACGGCGCCTTCCTCGCCGGACTGGTCACCGACCCGCGCAGGACGCCAGAAGGCGGGCTCAGGGGCTTTGCAATGCTGACAGAAGACGAGGCAGCGCGGATTTTGGTCTCCCCCTCGCTCGGCTTTTGCAAATTCGAGGAGAGCGAAAGGGAAATCGAGTGGACTTTGGGGTTTTTCATACCCTTTTCGCTCCTTTCGCGCCATTTCGGAGTCGAGAAACTCAAAAAAGGCGACGAACTGCGAGCCAACCTCCAAAAATGCGCCGACGACTCAAGCCGCCCCCACTGGGCCTCGTGGTCTCCCCTCCCCGCCAGGAACTTCCACCTGCCTGAACACTTCGGCAAGCTGACGCTAGCCTGAAAAGCCCGCTATAATTTTACCTTCGAGCAAATAAGAAAAGGCCCGGCAGGGCTTGGGTTAAAATTTACTTTCGAGCGAATCAATGGATTTGCGAGCCACGAGCGGAACGCGAGCCTTCGTGAGGTTTTAATTTGGCAATTTGATAGATTTTCTTTCTTTGCTACCTTTCCTCGTGGAAAGGTAGCGCCAAACACGCCCCTGCGAGCCCATTTTCTGTCGAAAAATCGCTCCCTTGAAGGAGGAGATTGAGAACTCGCTCATCTTCGCCGG
>SRXB01000489.1 GCA_009724975.1 bacterium
GAGTACAGCTGCCCGGTGCGTCCAATGGTTGATTTCCCGGACGAGCCGCTCGTTGACCGCCTTGAGTGTCTTGTCGACTTGATCCTCTCGCCGGGTCTTTACCTCACCCAAATGCTCGGGAACGAGGGTGCCGATGGCGTGGCCAAGGGCGACGTTTTCCAGGTCCCGTCTGACCCACTCTTGTTCCCGTATGTGGGAAAGCAGACTCATGTCGTCTGCCGCAATCTTCTCGTAGTCGAGGTAAGGCGCGTAGCCGCCCTTGAGTATCCGTCCGGATTGGGTGACGTGTACGAAGTGGAGCCGCTGGGAGATGACCCTCGGGCGGCCCGCCTTGTCCTTCCCGGCATCAAGTACCGAGTGGTCGATGATAAAGAGAATGCTCGGCTCCGTCCCCTCATCTGCGGGGTCGACAAGCACGGCTCCTTGCTTCAAGAACCTCTGGTTGTTCTCCAACACGAGGTCGATAAGAGATTCCATTAGCGGATGCGCGGGCGTAATCAGCGCGGCGACCTGTGGCTTGCCCTCGACGCGGACCTTGTCCTTTTCGAAGCACACGCGCTCGTACTTGGGAACCACGGGTTGTTTGGAGCCGATCATGCGAACGCGCGAGCGGATAACCTCCGGGACGTAGTTGATCTCGAAGCGGCCCGGTTCCCGTTGTTTCAAGTCTCCCTTGAAGGTTCCAAAGGACTGCCTAAAAAAGTCCCGGATGAAGAAGGGCTGGAGCTTTAGCGCCTCGGCCTTCGCCATCTCCTCCTTGACCTTGTAGAGGTCCTCGATCCGCATCGTCTCGTTGGTGAGGGCGTTGCGGGCCATCAAGTCCTTTAGGTACTCGGTATCGAGGACGCCCTCGACCTTCTCGAAGATTTTCTTTTTGACCTCGGGGGCGTCGCCGTAGCGGATCGCGTCGATGAGGAGGTCTTTAAGGGAGCGACCCTCGAAAGCCTCGCCCAGTACGTCGAAGACTCGCCCACCCAAGGCTTCGCGCTCTTGGGCCATCTTCTCGAAAAGTCGGGCGAAGACGTCGCCCTCCCGGGTCTCCTTGGCGACGAGATTCCACATATGGCAGATTTCCTTTTGCCCTATGCGGTGAATACGGCCGAACCGCTGCTCAAGCCGGTTTGGATTCCAAGGAAGGTCGTAGTTGATGAGAAGGTTCGCGCGTTGGAGGTTGATACCCTCGCCCGC
>SRXB01000490.1 GCA_009724975.1 bacterium
CGATTAGCGCGAAGCCGGAGGCCCCCGCCGGAGAAGCGCCGACACAAAGAGCGGCCACAGCCGCGAAGGCGGCGGAAACAAAAGACTTTTTGATCATTTACAATCCCTTTCCCTGATAATGTTTACGAAATTAAAAAGCTCGTGGCTAACCTCATTATTCGAAACAGGCTATCTTGGGAAATCTTACCTGTCAAGTATTGATGGAGCCCTCCAGCCGCAGCCCGGAGGGGGCGAGAAGCGTTGACCTTTTCGCCGAATCATGCTATTTGCCTTAGGTTCGTGGGAGCAGCCGCCTTTATTAATTTCATTGGGGATTTCGTTCTTTTGGAAGCAAAGCCTTCGGCAAATGCAATTTTAGGCAACGAAGCCTCCGCCAGGGGCGCCTTCGAAGCCGGAGCGCGCCTGGCCACCGGCTATCCGGGCACTCCCGCCACCGCCGCCATCGAATATCTCCTGGCCAAACACAAAAGCGACCTGCGCGTAGAGTGGTCGGTCAACGAGAAGGTGGCCTTAGACGTTGCGCTAGGCCACTCTTGGGCTGGCCAGCGAAGCTACGTGGCGCTTAAGATGAGCGGGCTGAACGTGGCTCTGGACTCCCTCCTTTCCGCCGTCGCCAGCGGCACAAGGGGCGGGCTCGTGGTGATGGTCGGAGACGACCCGGGCGTAAGCTACGGCATGGTGGAGCAGGATTCGCGCCTCTTCGCCAAGGCCTCGGCAATGCCCTGCGTGGAGCCGGACGGCCCCGCCGAAGCCAAAGAACTCACCTTCGCCGCCTTTGGCGCCTCCGAGTCGTGCGGGGCTCCCATAATGGTGCGAATGACCACCGGAACCGCAAACATGCGGGGTTCCGTCAACTTCGAGCAGACAACACGCCTGCGCCAGAAATCCTCACTCCCCGACGACCTCGAAAAATACACCAAGGTATGGGCCAATAGCTGCAGGGAGCAACACCACGCCGCGATGGGCCGCCTGGCCGAGGTGGGAGCGCTTCTGGACCGCTTCAACACCCTTCAGATGGGTTCCGAGAGGTTCGGCGTCATAGCCGCCGCCTCCTCGTGGAGCTACCTGGAGGAATTCCTTCGCGGAAACCTCAAGGGCAAGCTGACGACGCTGAAAGTCGTCACGGCAAACCCCCTCCCCGAGGAAAAAATCGCCAAAGTGCTGGAAAGCTGCGACAAGGTCCTCATA
>SRXB01000491.1 GCA_009724975.1 bacterium
TCGCCTTCGGCAAGGGCCAAAGCGCCACCGGCCAGGGCGCCAGAGCCGCCGCAACGGCGCTCGGCGACGTAAACACCGGCACCGGCCTCTCCTGCGTATCCTGCCACAGGCCGCACAACGCCAGGACCCCCGCCGGCGCCTTCATTCTTCGCGAGGGCGATGGCACTGGTTACCCGAACTACAACGTTGGCGCTGGCCTCACCACCGGCCTCATGCGCCAGCAGGACAAAGACGCCACCTACGCCAACAAGGTCTACGGCGAGTACCAGGGCCTTTGCAACACCTGCCACATCGGCTACTAGGATTTAGCCTGCTAGCCTGAACTGACAATTGTGGTATATTCGGGGGAGACGGATTGTCTCCCCCGAATTTTCTCTCTCCGGCAATCGTTCATTGCCGGAAAACTATATTTCATAAGGAGAATTCCATGAAGAGGGGTAAGCTCACGCTTGTATTGATGGCTGCCGCGCTGTTTTTGGGGCAAATTGCTTTCGCCGACGTAGGCCAGGTTCTCCCCAAATTCTCATTCAAGGACGCCGAAGGCAAGACCGTCACCCAGGAAAACCTCAAGGGCAAGAAGACCCTTTTGGTCTTCAGCCAGATGGCCTGCAGGCAGTGCCGCTACGAAGTCAAGGAACTTATGTCGAAAAAAGACCAGATCGCCAACATGTACGTCATCCTCGTAGACATGAATCCCGAGGCTGCCGGCGAAGCTTGGAAGACCGCTGGCTTCGATCTGCCCGTACTTTTCGATCCCGACTTCGCCCTTGGCGAAGCCGTCGGCTTCAGGTCTACCCCCTCCTCGATCGTGGTGGACAAAGAGCTGAAGATAACCGTCCAGAAAGTCGGTTACGCCGCCGGCGACGTGGAAGAATACATCAAGGCTCTGCAATAGTTTTGGCGACCTGTGCAGGAGTGCTCCTCCTGCACAGGTTTTCCATCTTTTGCATAAGGTTTCATTTTGAATAGGCAGAAAATATTTTTAATTTTGCTGTCCTTTATTGCGGCGTCTTATTCTTTCGCCGGCCTGAACCCTCTGGACCCGGGACTGCCGCAGGGCTGGACGGCGAAAGCATCGAGAGGCTATGAACCTGTAAACATAGGGTTGCCCCAAAGCAAATTAACCTCCACGAACAGCTGGGGTTCGGCCATGTGCATCGAATGCCACGGAGCAAACCCCTCCGCGC
>SRXB01000160.1 GCA_009724975.1 bacterium
ACCGTTACCTTCGGGATTCCGAAAGGCTCTGCGACAAACCCGCCGTCAAATCTTTTCGCTATGGTCTCCTCCACGGACAACCTCGGGTTGCCAGAGACGATGATCCAGACCACGGGGGCGGATATCAAGCTGACCGACGGGGCGATCGAAGTACCGAACGGCACCGGAACCCTGCCAGCCGGCGTCGGCAAGGGGCGCTTTGAGGAAGCCTACTACGAGTTCATACACACCCCCCTTCAGCAGACACGCACCGACGTGGTTTTCATGCTCGACTGCTCCGCCAGCGTGGTGAACGACCCCGCCAGGTTCACAAAAATGATCACAGAGGTCAGCAACTTCTACGGCCTGATAAAAGACCAGGCGAATTACAACTTTTACACAATGCTGGCCCACGCCGACGGCTCCACGCCCATTACCATTTCGACCCCCTCCACCTCCGACACCATATTGTCCAACGCCGCCACCCTTGAATCAAGGGTCCGGCGCTACCTGACCCTTAACCAGTCCACGGCCCTCTGGACTTCGATGCAGGAGGGCGCGGTTCTCCTATCGGAGCTTAAGGATCGCTATTTCACCGAATACATCCTCTCCAACACCAATCCCAACGACGTATCCACAATGGATCGGCTGCGCGAAAAGGAATGGGCCGGCGCGCTCATCCTCTTCACCGACGGAGAGGTTGAAAACGCGAGCGGGACAACCCCCGAGGACGTTATCGGCGACTTGGCTCTTTCGGGAAGCTCCGCCTACGCGGTGGTCCTTGACTACGGCACCGCTTCCTCTGCCACCATTGACGGCCTCAAGGCGATAGCGGGCAAGAACGGCGTCAAGATTTCCGGAAGCACCGTGACTTTCGCGACCGCCCCGGTCATTCCCGCGCCGACGGCCCTCACTGCCATCGCAAACACCACTTTGGGAATAACCAACGGCGTAACCACCATTGACCTGGATTCAGGAGCCTCCTTTTACGGGCTCACCGGAGGCACAACCGTCGCAACCGATTCTTCGGGCAATGTCGGAGCGGCCGCTTACACGGCCTCTTACCTGAACGGCAACCGGATGGTCTTTCTGGCCTCCGAAAGCATTCTGGAGCTGGCCGCCGACCCAAATCAAAACATGACCTTCGCGCGAAACGCGGTGGCCTGGGCCGGACGCAAGAGCTCCCTCACCGGCCTCACCGTAGCCGTATATCCGCCGGAGCTTGTTACGGCCCCGGGTGAACTGGATAATCTGATAGATGGCCTTCGCGCCGATTCGCCCACCATGGGTTCCGCCAACGTATCTCCTTATTCCGCCTCTACAATCGAAAACGCCGGAGTCCTCATAGTCCACAAGCCTCCTTATCTTTTGACCAGCGCGGAGGTGAATCTGATTTTCGACTGGGCCATGACGGATTCGCAAAGAGGCATAATTTTCTCCGGCTCCAACGGCGACCTCGCTGCCGCAATCGGCGACGGCTATTTCGGCTTTGACGGCTACACCGCCACGGACGACGCAATATCGCTCATGGACGGCGCCATAACCTTCACGCCCGATAGCGTAACCCTCGGCGGCGTCACCACGATGGGTTCGGTGGACGGCGGCTCAAGGCTCGGGATGGCCTCCAACGGCCTTTCCGCCATCAGCGCCTGGGAAAATACCGCCGACGCCTCCCGCAGAACAATCCTTGTCGGCACAGGGGCGGTACTGGCAAATGCGGGGGAAACCTCCCCTGGCGTCGCCAATTCCAACGGCCTCTTCGCCAACGAAGCGCTGGACTGGCTCTCGGGCGGCACCCTCGCCACCCTAGCGGTGGCGGTGGACGACGGCAACAACGCGTCCTCGGTGCTTACCGGAGAGCTGAACGGCTTCAGGGTTGTCCTCAGCCGCGTAAGCTCCGTTGCTCCCAGCGAGGTGAACAGCCCGATCGACGCCGCCGACCTTGCCGGAAAAAAGGTCCTCATCCTTCACAGCAGGTCCTCCCCGCTTTCGCAGGCCGAGATAGAGGCCGTTTCAAACTGGATGTATTCCTCCGGAGGCACACTGCTGGTATCCGGCGTTGTGGACGCTTCAACGGAAAAACTTCTGAAGGGCCTTTACGTGCAGGCTCTGTCGGATAAGGTCTCCGGAGGCATACCTACCGCGGCTGAGTCTTTCCAGTCGATAAGCGACACTCTCAGCATAAACGCCCTCAAGTATTACGAACTCCTCTATTGCTCGCCGCGCCGAGGCGGCGAATTCGAATTGGTGCTGGAAACAAAGACCCTTGGCGGCATCCCGGGCGAAGTAACGATCCCTTACGCCGCCGACGGCTTCGCCGACGGCATCGAGAACAACGAATTTTTGAAGTACAAAATGAGTTGTTATGACATGATCGAGTCTTACAAATCGCTTCGCTATGACAATGACGGCGACGGCTATTACGCCGCCCCGGGCGAGGGCAACGACCCCGACGACAACGACGCCTCCGTAATACGCTCCACCGCCTCCGGCGCGGTCGGCCTTTACAACTTTACCCTTACCGAAACCATCAACGATTGCTACCCGGAAAAAATAGTGACCAACGGTGTCGAAGCCGATGCTCCGCCGGATGCCCCCGTGAGCGCGGACCTGAATCTGACCATTGATTCATCGGTAACGCCAAATACCTTCTCCGGCAAGTTCTACATGAACACCGTTTATCTCTGGACTAAAGACCTGGGCAGGCTCTCCCACCCGACGCTCTGGAACATCTCCGGCACGATAAACGCCTTCGGGATAGTGACGGCCTCCATCTACCCCGAAGGGTACCAGCAATCCGCATTGTGGCCCACCCTTACGGGAGCCTCCCTCCTTGGCAACATGAGCGGAACCTACGCCAACGGCGTAATGTACCCGCCGCTAAAAGACGCCAGCAAGACTATGTGTTCCTTCGGCGGCAACTGGTCACTGGTTCCGGTGCCGTAAACCAAAAAAAACGCGCTAAATGGCGGCCTTTGAGGGCCGCCATTTTTTTGCCCTGGAAGCGGGCCATATGCGAAATCGGGGTGAAATGGAAAATCAGGAGAGATTGCTTCACCAGTCATTTGGGGACCTTACATATACCGCCTCAGTCGTGCTGCCCAAGGTCGGGCTTTGCCCCGCCCCGCCTATGGATACCCCCCTCTTCATACACCTCACCGCCACGCCGCGTTGCAATATGCGCTGCAGAGGGTGCATAAACTCGGCAATCACCCGCAGGGAAGGGGGCGGGGAAGACATTGCGGGCGAGATGGACCCCGAGAGGGATTCGACCGCCGTAGCCGAGCTCATCCGGATGGAAAAAGGCGCTAAAGAGGCCGTTTTGTGCCTCTACGGCGGAGAACCTTTGCTCGTGCCGAAAAAAGTGGCGGAGGTGATGGCGCTGGTGGCGAAGAAAGCCGCTCCCGTCAAGACCGATTTCATGCTCTACACCAACGGCACACTTCTGAAAAAAGCGCTCCGCGAGGCGCCCGAGCTGGCGGACCTTATCTGGCTCTACTCCGTCTCGATAGATGGCCGAGAGCGGCAGCACGACTCGGTCAGGTGCGGCGGCAGCCTGAAAACCATAAGGGCGAATTTGGCTGAGCTTAAAAAGCGGCGCAGGGGAGAGGTTTTGATGTGGTCTACCCTTAGGGAGGAGCAATCCCTACTCGACTGCTGGCAAGAGTTCAAAACGCTAAGGGAAGAGGGACTCGCCGGCCACTTTTTCTGGCACTGGGTCGAGTCCGACGAACCCTTCAAAGACCTTCCCGCCTACGCCGAAAATTACGAAACCGATTTGACGGCGATAATGGAGGAATACACCGCAGCCCTTGAGCGCGGCGAACTGCTTTCGGTGGTGCACCTTTCGGAGCTTTTGCTCTACTGGCTCACTGGCCGTGAACGGGGCTCATCGGCGTGCGGGGTGGAGCTTAGCCGCAATTACGACATAATAGCTGGCCAGATACGCGCCTGCGCCGACCTTCCGGCTAGCTACGCCTTCGGCAAAGTCGGGGAAGATGGCTCGGTCAGCCTTGCGAAAACGGATTTAACCTCTCTGGTGGCGTACAAGGGCGACCTTGGCTGCCCCAGGTGCGGAGTCCACGGATATTGCGGCGGGCGGTGCCCGGTCCAGGCCCTTGAGGGCAACCCCTTGCGCCTTCGCCAATATTGCCAGCTCATGAGGCTTCATGTGGGCGTTTTTGGGCGCTACGCCCCGAGGCTCGCCACTGCCCTCGAAAAAAACTCCATATCCCTTGAAGAGCTTTACCGGCGCTCCGCCCGCTTGACCCTTTTCACGGATGTAACCCCTTGAGAAGGGGCCCTTCCTCGGTAATCATCGCGGGCCTGGGCGCTATGGGCGGCGGATTATTGCGCCTCGGCGGCGAATACCTGAAAAACGCGGGCAAAGTAACGGCCTTTGACAAAAACCCAGCCACCGTTTCTCGTTCAACCTCCGTCAAGGCCCTTGTCGGAGAAGCCGATGACGAAGGTTTTCTCAAGGCGTTGCTAAAAGGACAGCCCGCAGGATTTTTATTCGTAAATCTCCTCTCGGGCGCCGACAACCTCAAGATACGGGAGCTGGTGGCCCAGCGGGGTGGCAATTATATCGACACCGGAGCGGGTTTTGGCGGAGAGGAAGGCGATTTCATCGGCTTGATGGAAAAAAGCTGGGCCGGCGGTGAGGATGTTCCGGCGCAACTTCTCTTTTGCGGCGTCAACCCTGGAATGGTGGAAATTGTGGCGCGAGCGATCGCAAGGGAGTCCTTCAGGGGCGATGACGGCCCCTTTGACGTGGAGATTTACGAAAAGGACACCATTTCTTCCTCCGCCGGCAAAGTTTTCGCCGCCAGCTGGTCGCCCGAGACCCTTGCCGAAGAGATGCTCCTCACCCCTACCGTTTTAGTGCGGGATGGTTTTTTGACGGTGGAAAAGAACGCGGAGCCCTTGCCCTGCGATGTGTGGTGGGGAAAAGAGCGCAGACGGGCAAGGCTTGTGGCCCACGAAGAGCTTTGGACCCTTTGCCGGAAGGCCCCGTTTCCCATCGGAGACTCTTTTTTCGCCTATTCGCTCTCCCGAAGGGCAATGAAGGCCCTTGAACGCGCGCCAATGCCCGCCGGAAATATTTTCGACTTCCACCAGGAACCGGTCGCCGGCTACGACGAAGTTTTGGTCAAGGTCAGGTCGCGACGAAGCGGCAGGGAGGAAGCGCGCTCATGGAGAAGTTCCCACCGCGAAGCGAACATGCGCTTCGGAGTCAACGCCGTTCAATTCCAGGTGGTTTCCTCAGTGCTCTTTTT
>SRXB01000161.1 GCA_009724975.1 bacterium
TATGAGGTCGATGACAAGGTCTATCTCGTGTTCGTCGCAGATGGAGGTGACGCCGAAGAGGTCTTTGATGTTGAGGATGCCCAGCCCCCGTATCTCCATGTGGTAGCGTATTATGCCCGCGCCGCGTCCCACCAGCTTGAAGGGGGGCAAAAGGCGCATCTGCACTATGTCGTCGGCGACTAGTTTGTGGCCTCGCAGGATGAGGTCCATCGCGCACTCGCTCTTTCCTATGCCGCTGGGGCCCCGAATGAGCACGCCGATTCCCAGCACCTGCACCAGCACTCCGTGCATGTGGGTGGTGGGGGCGAGGCGGTCTTCCAGGAATTTTTCAACCCGCTCGATGAGAAGGCGGCTGGTGAGCATGGTGCGGAAGAGGGGTATCTGGCGCCTCTCTGCCTCTTCGATGAAGAGGGGATCGACCGCCTGTCCCTTGGTTACTATGAAGCAGGCGATGTCGAGGGCGAAGATGTTTTTGATCGCCTCGGTTTTGGCTTCGGGGGAGATGCTTTCAAGGTAGCGAAGCTCGGTGGCGCCCAGTATCTGGACGCGGTTCGGGCGAATCTGCTTGAAATAGCCCGCCAGCGCGAGGCCCGGCTTTTGTATGCGGGGGGAGCGAAGGGGGTTTTTGAGGCCGCCCATGCCGCCAAGAACCTCCAGCCCCAGCCGGTGGGTCTTGTCGTCGAGTAGGGTCTGGCAGGTTATTTCCTTGTTCACTTTTGCAAGCCGTCAGTATTTTTCGTCTTCGCCGACGATTTTCTCGAAAATCTCCTCGGGGGTGGCGAGGCGCAGGAGCTCATCCCTGAACTGGCGCGATTTGACGAGCCGCGAGATGCGGGCCAGCGCCTTGAGGTGCAGGTGGGCGCTCTCCTCGGGGGCGAGAAGAAGAAATAGTATGTGGACGGGCGCGCCGTCCATGCTCTCGAATTCCACCCCGTTTTTGCTAAGGGCGAAGACCGAGGTGACGTTCTGGATGTCGGCGAGTTTGCCGTGAGGGATGGCGACCCCCTCACCTATGCCGGTGGAGCCGAATTTTTCGCGCTCCATAAGTACGCCTAGCGCCTTTTCGGGGTCGGAATAGGAGCCGGAGGCTATAAGGGCCTCCACCATCTCCGCGATGGCCGCCTCTTTGGTGGAGGCGGCCAGATCGCAGATTATGGCTTTTTCGTCAAGAAAATCGGATATCCGCATTTACGCGGCCGCCTCTCACTGCGGCTCGATGAGCCCGTAATCGCCGTCGTCGCGGCGGTAGACCACCTTAACTTTTCCGTCGTCGCCGGTGAAGACGAGGAAGTTCTTGTCGGTGAGGTCTATCTCCATGACAGCCTCGTCAATGGTTTTGGGATGGGTTTCGTAGTGCTCGGTCTTGAGGATTTTTGGGCCTGCGGAGTGCTCGAAGCTCTCGTAGTCGTAAACGCTCTCTCGTATCGGCTGTTTTTCGCGCGCGGCGGCTTTTCCGCCGTGTCCCTTTATTTTTTCCTTGTGGCGCACGAGTTGGCGGTCGAGCTTGGCGAAAACTCCGTCAATTGCGGAGTGGAAATCGGCGCACTCGTATTTGGCGTTCAGGCGAAGGCCGCCCGCGTTCATTACTATTTCGGCCATGTGGCGGATTTTTTCCTGGGAGAGGATGACGTGGCTCTCGGTGGCGCCGTCGAAATATTTCTTCAGCTTCAGGAGCTTTTCGTTGACGTATCCCTTTAGATCCTCGGAGGGCTCGGTGTGCCTGAAGGTTATGTTCACCTGCATTTTGGTCTCCTGACTTTCGTTACAGGCCGTTTTGCGCCATAAAGATTTAGAATATCAAAGAAAACTAAAGCGTGTCAATGATGGCGGGCGCCTGCTAGAGCGCCCTTCGCGAGCCCGAGGGGAGTATCCCCATGGCCTCTCTGTACTTGCTCACCGTCCTTCTTGCGATCCTCAGTGAAAATTCTTTTTCTAGCATCTTGGCTATCTCCTGATCGCTTAAGGGTTTGTCAGGCCTTTCGCGGGCGACGACCTCCTTAATCCTCGCCTTCACGCTGCGGCTCGCCAGATCTTCGCCGCCGTGCCTGGAGATTGCGCTGGAAAAGAAGAATTTGAGTTCGTAAGTCCCGTTGGGCGTGCTCATGTATTTGCCGGTTGTGACGCGGCTGACGGTGGATTCGTGCATCTCGATGTCGTCGGCCACGTCCCGAAGGATGAGGGGCCGAAGGTCGGTAACGCCGTTGTCGAAAAAGCCTTGCTGGAACTTTACTATCGACTTGGCGACCTTCAGGAGGGTCTGCTGGCGCTGCTCTATGGCCTTCATGAGCCACATGGCGGCCTGTATGCGCTCCTGGATGTAGCCTTTGGCTGCGCGCCCCTCGTCGCTCTCGTTTTTGAGGATGGAGCGATAGTAGGAGGAGATGCGGAGGTTGGGCAGGCCGTCGCCGTTGAGCTTTACTACGTATTCCCCGCCCTCTCTGGTGACGAAGACGTCCGGAACCACGTAATCGACCCGCGCCTCGGAGAAGGCTCGCCCGGGCTTGGGCTCAAGGCCCGAGATGAAGCGCGCTCCCTCTATCGCCTCCTCGATCTCCATCCCGAGGTCTTTGGCCATTTTGGCGAAATTCCTGGTTTCGAGATGTTTCATCCCCTCTTCGATGATTTTTATCACCGAAGGAGGCGCTTTTTTCTCTGCCGCCTGCTTTAGCAGGCACTCCCCCAGGTTGCGGGAGCCGACGCCGGTGGGGTCCATCTGCTGGATGACCCAGAGGACGTCCTCGACGAAATCCACGGGATGGTCGGTGGCCAAGGCTATCTCCTCAAGGGGGAGCCTGAGGTATCCGTCGTCGTCGATATTGCCGATTATCACCTCGCCCACCGCGTATTCCTCGTCAAGGAGCGAATCCATGCGAAGCTGCCAGAGCAAGTGCTCCTGCAAGGTGGTCTGCGGGGAGATGTAATTCTCGAAGGTGGTTTTTTCTTCGGAAAGGTCGGGGATGTGGTCGGTTACGGGGCGGGTGTCGCAGGCGGCGAGGTATTGCTCCCATTCCTCCACGTCCTTCTGGGGTGCCTCGCCTTGGGGCTGGGCGGAGGAAATGTCCACGGGGGCGCTGGGGCTTTCGTCCGGCTCGGTGTCTTTGACCTCTTCGAGGAGGGGATTTTCGTCCAGCTCCTCCCTCACCCTGTCTATGAGTTCCAGACGGCTGAGTTGGAGCAGCTTTATCGCCTGCTGGAGCTGGGGGGTCATGACCAGCTCCTGGGTAAGGCGGATGTCCTGCGTCAGTTTTTGGCTAAAATCCAATGCCATCGGGCCTCAATCCAGGTGAAACGACTCTCCCAGATATACCTCTCTGGCTTTGGGGCTCTCCACTATTTTGCGCGGCGTCCCCTCTTCGAGCACCTTGCCCTTGGAGATGACGTAAGCCCTGTCGCAGACGCCCAAAGCCTCTCTAACGTTATGATCACTAAGTATAATCCCGATGCCGAGGGACTTCAATTGCAATATCCGTTCCCGAATTTCGGCGACGGCGATGGGATCTACTCCGGCGAAGGGCTCGTCAAGGAGGATGAATTTGGGCGAGGTAGCCAGAAGACGCGCTATTTCAAGCCTCCGGCGCTCGCCGCCGGAGAGGTGGAGGGCTTTTCTATCTTCGATATGGCGTATGGCCAGCTGGTCGAGGACGCTTTCGGTGCGCTCCTCGGCCAGCGTTTTTTCATAGCCCAGCTCCTCAAGGACCGCATAAATGTTTTCGCGGACCGTGAGGCGGCGGAAGATGCTCGCCTCCTGTGGGAGGTAGCCGAGCCCTTTTCTCGCCCTCTTGTACATGGGGAGGCCCGTTATCGGCTCGCCGCCGAGGGAGACCTCGCCGGAATCGGCCTCGATGAGCCCTATTATCATGTAAAAGGAGGTGGTTTTGCCCGCGCCGTTGGGGCCCAGTAGCCCCACCACCTCGCCGGAGCGAACCTCAATGTCGACGCCGTCCACCACGGCCTTGCCGCCGTAAACTTTCCGAAGGCCGGTGGCGCGAAGAAGGGCGGCTTCGCTCACTTCTTGACCTCGGTCTTTTTCGCGTCCTCGGGGAAGAGGACCGCGCTGGCCTTTTCGACCGCGATTCTGGAATCGGCGAAATGTATCGTTATCTTCTCGCCGCCGACCGCGTCCCTGCCGCGCCAGACCTTCGGCTCGCCGGTGAGGACGGCGCTGTCGCCTGCGACGTCGTACGCCATAGCCCCTGCCACGGCGGCTATATCGGCGTTTTTAAGTCGCACGTTGCCGCTTGCGTTCACCGCCTTTATCGACTGGTCTTCGTTGGTGTAGACCTCAACGCTGTCGGCGTTTATAGCCATCTCGCCCTTTATGGCCTTAACATCGCCGGTGAAGACCGCGACCCGCTCCTTGCCTCGAAGCTCCATGGAGGAGGCCTCTATGCTAATCGGGGCGCTACCCGCCCCACCCAGCTTGACCGGAACCGGCGGCGCGGCCAGGGCCATTCCCGCCGCGAATAGCAAAACCAGCGCAAAAAGTATTTTTCTCACTTTACACCTTCGCCGATGACGGCCCTTACACCGCCCTTTATCCTCGTCACCCTTCCCTTGGCGTCAAGGGAGAGCGAATCGCCGGTTACCTTTATACCCTTGCCGGAAAGCTCGACCTTTTGCGAGGTCGAAAGAAGCCCTTCCTTCATGTCGAAGAAAAGCTCGCTGCCCGTGGCCGAATATTCGCCCCACCTGGCCTCAACCCCGCCGTATAGTTTGACCGAGGTCTCGCTGTCAAAGGCGCAACTCTTGGCGCTGACCTTTATCTCGCCGTCGTCGTCGGCCAGGGAGGCATTTATGCCGGAAAGGGCGCCGACCTTGCCGGTGGAGTCGGCCCCAGCCGAGGCCGCGCTAAGGGTCCACCTGCCGTTTTTGACCTGCGAAACCCCTTCCACGGTGAGGGACTTGAAGGATTGCGCGCCGTTTTGGGCCTTCGCCTTCTCTTCCTTGGGAGGCTCCTCCCTTGAGCAGGCCAGTGCGATAAAAAGAGAGGCGAGAAGCGCCCAAAGGGCGCGTTTTCTCAAAGAGCCTCCGGATTTAAGTATTTTTCGAGGGCTTTTTCCCAAAGCCCCCTCGCCTTCAATATCTCTTCGCACACCTCGCGCACCGCGCCGCGCCCTCCGCGTCTGCCGGTTACGTAATCGGCGTTGGCCTTTACCTCGAAGGGCGCTTCGGGAACGGTCACGGCAACTCCGACCTGCAAAAGGACCGGCAGATCGACCAGATCGTCGCCGACGTAAACG
>SRXB01000492.1 GCA_009724975.1 bacterium
TTTCAGGCCGCAGACGTTGCGTGCGTATTCCACCACCGCGAGCTGCATGCCAAGGCATATCCCGAAGAAGGGAATCTTCTTTTTGCGGGCGTAGGCTATGGCCTTTATCTTGCCCTCGGTCCCTCGGGTGCCGAAGCCTCCGGGAACCAGTATGCCGTCCACGCAAAGGACGTCGCCCTCTTTCTCGTCTCCCTTGTCGAACTCCTCGGAATCGACGTAGACCAGCTCAAGTTTGGCGCAATTGCCGAAGCCGCCGTGGACAAGCGCCTCGGAGAGGCTTTTGTAGCTCTCCTTTAGCTCTACGTACTTGCCGACGATGGCTATTTTCACCGTATTCTGCGGGTCGCGCACTATCTCGCGAATATTTTCCCACTGGTCGAGCTTGGGCTTGCCCGTCCAGATGTTCAAAAGCTCTACCACCTTGTCGTCAAGCCCCTCCTCGTGGAGGTTGAGGGGTACTTCGTAGATGTTTTTGGCGTCCTTGGCGGAGATGACGGCGTCGTTATCGACGCTGCAAAAGAGCGCGATCTTCTTTTTGATCTCCATCGAGAGGGCTTTTTCGCAGCGGCAGACCAGGATGTCGGGCTGTATGCCTATGCGGCGAAGCTCGTTTACGGAGTGCTGTGTGGGCTTGGTCTTTACCTCTCCCGCTGCGTAGAGGTAAGGAACGAGAGTCAGGTGTATGAAGACTGTGTTCCGGCTGCCCACGTCGGTGCGAAACTGCCTGATGGCTTCGAGGAAGGGAAGGCTCTCTATGTCGCCAACCGTTCCGCCGACCTCTATTATGGCTACGTCGACCCCCTTGGCCGCCTGCAGTATGCGCCTTTTTATCTCGTCGGTGATGTGGGGGATGACCTGTACGGTCCCGCCGAGATAATCGCCCCTTCTCTCCTTGGATATAACGGTGTCGTAGACCTGGCCGGTGGTGAAGTTGTTGTCGACGCTCAGGCGGGCGTGGGTGAAGCGTTCGTAATGGCCAAGGTCGAGGTCGGTCTCGGCGCCGTCGTCGGTGACGAAGACCTCGCCGTGCTGGTAGGGGTTCATCGTGCCGGGGTCGACGTTGATGTAGGGGTCCATCTTCAGGTGGGTGATGGTGAGCCCCCTCGCCTCCAAAAGCGCGCCCAGGCTAGCCGAGGCCAGCCCTTTGCCGAGGCTTGACAGGACGCCGCCGGTCACGAAGA
>SRXB01000162.1 GCA_009724975.1 bacterium
TATGTGACCAGCGCCATAAGGGGGGGCGCGCTCAAGGAAGAGGCGATGAGCGTATGGGGGGCTGCAGGCTTTTTGCCAAAGCCCCTTGAATCCGGCGCGCTGAAAGCGCAATTGGGGCAGGCTCTCTCGGTTGGGGACCAAAAGCCCGCCAAGAAAGGCTCCGCGGACTCTTCCTCCGCTGACGAGGGCGAGGTTTCTAGAACCACTTTCCCGACAGTCTTCGCCTCTGTTCTCAGAAGAAACCAGCCCGTCAGGCTCGCCCTCGGCCTCGGCAAGGCCCGCAAGGCGATACACATAGCGGGCGGCAAGGTGACCTTCGCCCGCTCCAACGTTCTCTCCGAGACCCTTGCGAGCTACCTGCGCGACAAAAAGGTGATTACCGAGGAGCAGTACCACGAGGGGATAAAAATCTCCGTCGACGAGAAAAAGATGATAGGCGCGGCGCTCATCTCCATAGGGGCGGCGACGCCGGACGACATCTCAAAGGCGATACGCGACAACATCATCGACAAGATCAAGAACGTTTTTTGCTGGAAAGACGGCTGGTACAAGGTCCTTCCCTATACCGACCCACCCGCCGCCGTACCCGGAGAGCCTATAGACGGCTGGCTCCTTTTGTGGGAGGAGATAAACACACCCGCAGGCAAGGTGGCCGTAAGCGAATCCATGACCCATCTCGCTCAGGCGTGCCTTGTGGAGGGCAAAGAGCCGGTAAACGCCCTTTCGGTCACCGGCTTTTCGCAAAAGGAGGTCGAGAGGGCTCTGGCCGCCTCAAAGGAGAAAACCCTTGTGGAGGCGTGCGAGGAGGTCGGCTCAAAAAAACTTCAGCTCCTTTATTTTCTTATCCTAAGCGGCTGGCTCGATCTTGATGGGGTGGCGAAAAAGCAGCGCTCCGCCAAAGTGCAGGCCGAGGAGAAGAAGGCCAAGGAGATGTCCAGAAGGCTGGCCTGGATGAGCGGGAGGAACTACTTCCAGGTGCTCGGCGTCGGCACTCACCTAGCAGATGCCGATGTTAAGGGCGCCTACGAGAAGTTTTTAGACGACATAGGGCAGGGACTCGACGAGCTTGAAGAGGGTTCCGAGGCCAAAAGGCTGGCCGAGGAGGCCTCCCGCCTGGTGGCGAAGGCCTACGAGGCCCTCTCCACGAAGGAGAAGAGGGAGGAATACCTCGAAAGCCTCAAACACGGCGGCGAGGCCCCCCAGAACCACGAAGAGCGCGCTAAAAAAGCCGAGGCGTTCTACAAGGAAGGGGTAACCGCCATTCGTTGCCAGCGCTGGGATGAAGCGGTGGACCGTTTGGGGTGGGCGGTCGACATGAACCCCCAGCTGGCTGAATACCACATACGGCTGGCCGACGCCCTGACGCAGCGAAGCGGCAGCGACAAGCTGACCGATTTGAACCGCGCCGAATCAAGCGCGAAAAAAGCGGTGGAAATTGACGGCGAAAACCCCGAACCGCATATAATGCTCGCGCGGGTGCACAACCTGCGTGCGCGCCCCCAGCTCGCGGTGGAGGCACTGCAAAAAGCCCTCACCCTTCGCCCCAGCTATCAGCCGGCGATAATGGAGCTTCGCAAAATGCAGGAGAAGGCCAAGGGGGGCGGGTTTTCGCTCTTTAAAAAGAAATAGGTCTTTTGCAATTGACCGGATTGCGCCCATTTTGTGACGAACGGCCTCAACTGCCTCTCCACATCGGCTCCGGTTTGGTGTTATAAGAACTCTTCGTGGTGTTTCGGCGGCGGGGGCCGCCTTTTTCAGAGGTGAAATGATGCGAAGATTTATCTGCGCGCTGGCTGGCGCGGTCTGTCTTTCGGCCTCCGGCGCATTCGGCTCGCCGCCGAATTTCACGATAGGAGCGCCCGCCGGAGCCTTGGGCTTCGGTTCGGCCCTAGCGCTTGGCGATCTCAACGGCGATCAGCTTCTCGACCTCGCGGTGGGCGCGCCTGATGGAGACGGCGGCTCCGTCTACGTATTTTACGGCAACAGCTCAGGCTTTTCGCAAACCCCCGACTGGTCCTACACCCTTCCTTCGGCGAGCGGCTCGCTTTTGGGCTCGGGCCTTTTGATTGTGAACGCCAACAGCGCGGTGATAGACCCCGAAACCGAAGCCCCCGACAATTACAACGATCTTGCGGTTCTCGTGCGGGACGCCTCCGGCGAACTTCGCCCCTATGTCTTTCTCAACGGCGCGAACGGACTCGCCAAGCCGGTCGGCCTGCCGGACGCCATGGGCCCATCGACGGCAATCGAGGTTTTGAACACGTTAGGTGAGGAGATCGACAAAGACGGCTTTGTCGACGCGATCTACGGCGAGCCAGAGCTAGGCCGCGTGTCGGTCCGTTATGCCGATACCCCTGGCGTTAACGACCCCCCCTGTTGGCGCGGCGCCGAAGTGAATGTAAAGCCCGAGGGCAAGGAAGGCGACTTCGTAGCCTACTTGGAGGCTTTCGACCCGGAAAACAGGGGAGTAGCCGGCTCCGTGGAGTACTATGTCTTTCCTTCGCCGACCAATCCCTTCTCCATCGACAAGGATACCGGAGCGCTCAGCATAGCCAACCCCTCGCTAATCCCGACCACCACGGTAAGCACGGTCTGGCAGGTGATTTTCATGGTGCGCGTCTATGAAAACACCACCGATGGCCTTTACACCGACAACCTCGTCATCGCCACCGTCCTCCATGAAAAGAGCGACGAGGGTGAATTTATCGGCCCCTGCTTTCTTGAGGCGCTGGGGTTTTAACCTAACCGGACCCCCAAAATGAAGCCGCGCTTACTGGCGCGGCTTTTTTTACGTTTTTTTCAAGGGTTGCGCGAGTGTCTTCACGAGAGTAGTTTTATCATGACACTCTAAAAAAGGAGGGGGAGATGCTTTTGACTCGCGACGAGGGACTGCTGGCTCTTGCTATTGCCCGACACTCGATATCGGTCTATCTTCACGAAGGAAGAAAACCCTCGCAGGGCGAGCTTTGGGTGCCGGAAAGCGGCGTTTTCAGCGAAAAAAGAGCCGCCTTCGTCACCCTGAAAAAAGACGGTGCGCTTCGGGGATGCATAGGCCACATAGTGCCGATAGAGCCGCTGTGGATGAGCATAAGCTCCAATGCTATAAGCGCCGCGGTTCGGGATCCGCGCTTTTCTCCTGTCGGTGAGGGAGAGCTGGGGTCGCTGAAGATAGAGATAAGCGTTTTGACCCCTCCGGTGGAGATTGATGACTGGCGCCAGTTCATTGCCGGAGAGCACGGGATAATTCTTGAGCTCGGGGGCTATTCGGCGGTTTTTTTGCCTCAGGTGGCTACGGAGCAGGGGTGGAGCAGGGAGGAAACCCTCTCCTATCTCTCCCTTAAGGCCGGCCTTTCTCCCGATGGATGGAAAGACCCGAGGGCGCGCTTTCGCGTCTTCAGGGCGCAGGTCTTCGGCGAGGGCTGCGGCGGTTCCCTTGGGGCCTGCGAAGTTTCTGTAAGTTCCTGAAAAGAGATAGAACGGAGCGCAAAATTGCCTGCCAATCCGCCCTCTAAAAAATACACCTGTTCCGATTACCGCGACGAGATGAGGCTCATGGGGCTAAGAAAGCGCCTTGAGTCCGAGACGCTTTCACCCGGCGAAATAGAAGAGCTTTTAAAGGAGATCTCCCGCCTTGAAACCGCAATGGGAATGGGCTAGCTGGCTTTAGCGCCCGTCGGGGCGCTCAGGGCGTAGCGATTCCATAAGGGTCGGCGTGGCCTTGAGGCTGGTGGACCAGAATTTTCCCATGAACCCTATCGAGGAGGTCTCAAGGTCGGGCCGCGACGGATCGTAGAGCGCCGCTTCGGACGAGTAGAGGCTGAAAAGAATGAGGTAAATGCCTTCGGCGTTGTTTTGCGTCTCTTTCACGACGGAGTCGTAAAGGACCTTGTTGAAGAAAAGCTTTTTCTGGTTTTTGGCGTCCAGCTCTTCATAGAGTATGCCCGGAAGCTCGTCCTTGTAGTTTTCGTAAGAGGGGTTGGTGAAGACGGCGGCCACAAGAAGGGCTAAAATCGCGTAGACTACCGCCTTTCCTTTTTTCCCAAGCCTTTTGAACCTGTCGTAGCCCTCCTGGGACAGGGTAACGGTTTCCCACCATATATTGGGCATTTGGCCGCCTTCCCTTTTCTTTGTGAATAATACAAAGACGCTTTCGCGGACTCAAAAAAGGAGCCCGGCCTTTTCTGGACGGGCCCCCTTGCCTTTTCGTGGTTAGAACTTGTATTTAAGGCCCACGTTTATGGAGCTTAGGTCGAAATCGCCGTTATCGACGAGTTTTAGCCACTCCGCCGACACCGCGTATTTCTCGCTGAAATTGTAATCGAAGCCTGCGCCGTAGGAGATTCCGGTCTTGTTTTCGGTGTAGTTGTCGCTGCCGAGGCTGGCGGTTGCCTGGGCCACGGTGAAGCCGCAGATGAGGTAGGGGGAGAGCTTTTCGACCTGCGCGACGGCGCGGATGTAGCCCCCTATGTTGTAATTGTTTATGTAGTCGACGCCGTTCACCGAGTCGCTAGCCACGCCAAAGCCCAGCCTGGCCTCGGCGGCGAGGTGCTGGTGGAAGAATCCGCCCACCTTGGCGGTTACGGCGAGAGGCGTGGCGACGTCGGAGCCGTCGTCGAAACGCTGGAAGTTCAAGTCCACTCCGGCGTATTTTTCGGGGAAGGTTTCATCGGCGGCGAAGGCGGTGAAGGATGCAAGGGTGGCGGCGCAAAGGAGCGCGGCAATCTTCAGGCTTTTCATTAAACCCTCCTAATGGCGAATTTGGCTTGGGCAAATCCCCGCAGACCGTAATCCCTTTAAATTTTAATCTCCTTTTTCTCATCCGACAAGAAATTATGACGGGCTGTCTTGTTGAAGGGCTCCCCGCAAGGGTGTAAAGTAGGCCGATGCAGTCAAAAAGGGGACCTATGAAGAGAATCGTCGGCCAAAAAATCGCTTTGGCCGTTATCCTTTCAGGCGTCATTTCCTCCGCCACTTTGGCGCGCGCCCAGGGCGACCTGATTTTAGAGCCGCTTGCCATAGTAGGCGAGGGGGCAAATACCTTTTTGTCTTCCGGCGTTGAGGAGGCCGCCCGCTGGCTTGATACTTTCCTGGGGGGCGAAGACGCTTACGAGGGAAATACCGGCTCGCTGATCCAAGCCGAGATACGAACAATAATCGACCAGTATGAAGGGGTGTCGAGCCAGTCTTCGGTTCGCGCCAGACTTGTTTTGCC
>SRXB01000493.1 GCA_009724975.1 bacterium
GCCTTGTCGCCGTGGCACTGCTTGCAAAGCCCCTTCATTTCCGCCCGCAAGAATCCTTTGCCGAAACCGGCGTGCGGATCGTGGCAAGCCCCGCAACCCTCGTCAAGCGCCGCATGTTTGACGGGCATGGAGCCGGTGGGGTCGTCATGGCAGGAGAGGCAGAGGTCCTTGGCCTTGACAAGGAATTTTTTATTGTCGTTGCCGTGGGGGGTGTGGCAGTCGGAGCAGTCTTTGACCGCCGGATGGGCTTTTTTGCCCCCCTCTTCCTTCGGCACCTCGCCGTGGCATTCGCGACAGAGCTTCTCCACCGGCTTTTTAAGGTAGCTCTTTATGTCGGACATATGGGGGTCGTGGCAGGCTGCGCATCCCTCGTCCTCAAGGGGCGGGTGTATCTTGTGGCGGCTGGACTGCAGGTCTCGCAGCGTGGAGTGGCAGCTGGCGCACTTTGAGGTTACGTCCTTGATTTTTATCGCGGCGGCCGCGCCCTGACCGTGGCAGGCGTCGCACTTGCCCTGGGTCAGCGGGAAGTGCGTTTTGCCCTTCACGAGCCTTTTTTGGTTGGAATCATGCACCGGATGGCACTTCAGGCACTGGTCGATCGCCATCGGCAGGTTGCCGTGAAGCGCCGCGACCTCCGCGTCTTTCTTGAAGTTGTGGCAAAGTAGGCATTTTTCCTTCGCCTTGGCGAGGTTGTCGTTGCGGTGCGGGCTGTGGCAGCTCTGGCAGCCTGCCTTGACCGGCTGGTGTACGGTGGCGCTGTCGCGGTACCCGTCGTGGCAGGAGTCGCAACCGGCAGGGAAATCCTGCTTAAGGAGGCGGGAGCCCATCTCCCTGTGAGGGTCGTGGCAAAGAGTGCAGGTTTTCAGCTCCTTGCCGTGGCCCTCGCGCAATACCTTCGGGTGGCATTCGTTGCACAGGGTAGCCTTGTCGGACCTGGTCAGCTTCGGGGTGGTGCCGTGAGGGTCGTGGCAAGTGGAGCAGTATTTTTTGCCTTCAATCGCTGAAGGCGGGTGAAATTTCTTTTCGGCTATCGCCTTGCCCTGCGAGTGGCACTCATTGCAGGTTGATTTTATGTCGCGGTAAAGATTCTTGGGGAAACCGGAAAAATGAGTGTCGTGGCAAGCCGCGCAACTGCCCTCCTCGTAGGCGGGATGACCTTTTGCCCCGTCATA
>SRXB01000494.1 GCA_009724975.1 bacterium
ACCCCGACCGCCACCACCGCTAACGTAAGCGGCTTTATTAAAGACCGCTCTGACATCCCCATCTCAGGGGCCGCCGTTTACATCCAGGAACCTGGCGCGGTCGCCCGCATAGCCCCCCTCCCGAGAGCCGGCAGCAAATATTCGCGCACCGCGATGATAAACGCGGCCCGCGCCGAAATCCTCGCGCCCAACGCGCCGAACCGCGCCGCCAGAATGGCGCGCGTGGCCATCGACTCCACCACCACCGACGCCACCGGCTTTTTCTCCTTCACGGCAGTGACCATACCCACCGACGGCAAAGTGCTCGTCTCCGTGGAAAAAGACGGCTACGCGAGCTACCAGGAGCTTGTAACCCTGGGCGGCGGCGCGAACGCCAGCGTTGACGCGGCCCTAGCCGAAGCGGCCGTCACCAGCGCCGCCGGAGTCGAATCCAACCCCGTTACGATAGCGGTAAACGGCACCTCCTCTGCCAACGCCAAGATGGACCTCTCCATACCCGCAGGCTCCATACTCGACGCCAGCGGCAACCCCGTCACCGGCGACGTGAAGGTTGAAGTCGCGGTCGCCGACCCCTCCATAGACGCCGACCGCTCCGTCTTCCCCGGCTCCTTCGCCGCGGCGACCCCTGGCCAGGACCTAAACGAAGCGCCCGAAACACTTGAGTCGGTCGCCTTCGCCGAAATAACCATCCGCGACGCGGTCACGGGCGAGGAATACACCACCCTCGACGAAACCGCACCCGCGACCGTCAAGTTCAAGCTCCCCCAGGACATACAGGACGGCACCACCCTCAACCCCGACACCGGCGTAGCCTACGTCGCGGGCGACACCATCCCCTGGTGGTCCTACAACGAAGACCTCGGCGTGTGGGAACAGGAAGACGCCGACCCCGCCACCCCCGCCGTCCTTGACGACGCCACCGTGGTCAACGGCGCCGACGGCCTCTACGTAGAGGCCAAAGTCGTCCACTTCACCTGGTGGAACGGCGACTACCCCCTCACCCGCGCCTACCTCAACATCCACGTCGTCAACGACGCAGGCCAGCCGGTCCCCGGCGTGCAGGTCCGCGCCGAAGGCGTCTCCTACAACACCAACGCCCGCGTGGTGGTAACCGACAAGAACGGCGACGCCAAGGGCATAGTGGTAAAGGGCTCCACCGCCACCAACGC
>SRXB01000495.1 GCA_009724975.1 bacterium
AGCCGCTCGAAGGAAGCCACCGCGTTGGCGTAATCGACCCCGCTTGAGAAAAACGAATCTTTGTAGATCAGGGCGAGCGCGTAGGTCGCCTGGGGGAAGTAGGGGTCTTGGGACTGGGCGGCGATGAAGGCCTTTTTCGCTTCGGACACCCGCCCCTCCTTGAGGGCGACATTCCCTTCCTTGTAGTTCTGGTCGGCGGGGGAGAGCGCCAAGACGGGCGCGGCGGCAAGAAGCATCGCGATAAAAACTGCCAGCGTCATGGGGCGGATGGGCTTCATCTTTGCCTCCATAAGCATTCAAGCGCCTATGGGTAGAAGACTACCCCCGCCTGTGCGCCAGTCAAACCGGCTTGAGAAATTTTTCGCTAGCCCTTTTTGCCCTTGCTAAGGGTCGCGAGAAGGCATCCGGCGATTATGAGAAGGCCGCCCAGGATGGCGGCGGGTGAAGGCAGCTCGCCTATGGAGAAGGCGGCTATGATGGCGGTGTAAAGAGGCATGGTGTTTAAAAACGCGCTGGCTCCGTTCGCCCCGAGGCTCTTCACGCTCTCGTTCCAGGCCCAGAAGGCCAGACACCCCGGGCCTATGCCGACGTAAATGATGGTGAAGATTACAAGCGGCGTGAAGGTCGGCGGCGCGGAGTAAACCTCCCACACAGCCGGACCAGCCAGCATCGGCAGGGCGAAGAGGGTCGAAACTGCGGTTACCCAAAGCGAGGGGTGGCGGGAGAGGAGAATCTTTCCGGCGATGGCGTAAAAGGCCCAGCAAAGGACCGCGGCCAGCACAAGAAGGTCGCCGCCGTTGGGAGAGAGCGAGAGCAAAGTGGAGGCCGAGCCACCCGATATGACCACGGCGACTCCCGCCAGGCTTATGAAAGCCCCCGCCATCTGGGGAAGCAAAATAGGCGCGCCGAGGAGAATTCTGGCCAGCAGGAGGGTCATTATGGGGTTTGAGGCGTTAACAAGACCCGCGTTAACCGCCGAGGTGTATTTGAGGCCCGCGTACTGGAAAGTCTGGAACCCCACGACCCCCATCAGCCCCATAGCCGCGAGCAGGAAAAAATCTTTTGTTTCGGGCTTGTTCTTTGTAAAGGCCTTGGAAACCGCAAGAACCGCCCAGAAAATAGAGGCGGCTATCATGGCGCGGACCGTGGCGAGGAAAAAGGGGCCCGCA
>SRXB01000496.1 GCA_009724975.1 bacterium
GTTATGAAATATCGGGTTCACGCGCCCGATTCGCCTGCTCTCGGGGGAAGGATTTTGGGCAATAAAAAAGGGCGCGATTTTATTCGCGCCCGGAAGGAGGAAAACTTTAAGGCTAAAGGGCTATGGTCTTGCGCCGCCCGTCTTTGCCGACCAAGACGAGCTCGGGCGCGCCGTTTTTTATCGAAGCGGAAAAGGATGCGCCGTCGGCGGTCTCCATGAGGTAAAAGGGGGCTCCCCCTTCGTCAAACCCGCTCACGACACGCGCGGCTCCTTTGGGAGTGCCGAGAAAAAGCCTCCCTCCGCCGCCCTCCTTTTCCCTCACCTTAAGGGAGAAGGCGGAGTCCTTGCCGTCGGCGGTGGTCATCACTATTCCACGCGAATCCCCCTCGGTATTTAAGAGAAGACGACTGACTCCCTTTTCGTCTTTGACATGGGCCAGGACTCCTTCCTTTACGCTGAATTGAAGGCTGGCCCTGTTTTCGCCTACTTCTTCTCCCGGTACAAATATGCCCGCTCCTGAGCCGGTAAGGACGAAATTGACCTTGCTTTCGCCGTTTTGGAAAAACGCCCCGAGGTCGTCGAAGGGGTATATAGTCGCCAGCTTTTCGCCGCCCGGGTTTTTCAGCACCAGCGTGTCTCCCTCTACCCCAAGGGCGGCGGGCTTTGCCGAAACTTTGCCCGCGAGGAAATTCCCAGCGAAGGCCGCGCAAAAAACGACTAAAACGAACACTGCCTTCGAGATAAAATTAATGGCTTTTTTTGATTTGTCCATACCCTTCCCTGTCTTCAATCTTCTCCAATTCTCTCTGGGTTTCAGAGAATCTTGGGAAAAGCTTGATCAATCCATCGACAATAATTCCTACCAAATGTTCAAGATAAATTCCATCGGGCACATTGGCACTGACCAAAGATGGAATCTCATCAATTAACCGCAACAAAGCCTCCGCTTCTTCCGGCGTAAGCTGTGACCTGTCCTCATCGTTGATGTAATTTAAGTAAACCCTTTTGGCCGCCTGAAAAAGTTCGTTCTTAGATATCATTCTTCTTCTCCGTGGTAATAAGTCATTTTTAGTTTCTCCACCTCACCCCAAAGAGTGATTTTTCAATCACCTTACCAAAGAGAACTCACGCGTCGAAAAAAGCGCACTTTTTTACCAAATGATTACA
>SRXB01000009.1 GCA_009724975.1 bacterium
GCGCATAGCGTTTTTCGTTATCCCCTCCGCCGTCGCAATGCTGGCGCTCGGCGACATGCTGGCGGCCATGCTCTTCCAGCACGGGAAATTTTCTGGCGATGACGCGGTTTACGTCTGGATGGTCATGGCCGGCTACGCGACGGGGCTCCTTGCGGTAACTATGGGGAGGCTCTACTCCTCGGCCTTTTTCGCTCTGCGCGACACCAAAACCCCGCTTCGCTTCGCCCTTCTGCGGGTCGCCGTGTCGACGGCGCTGGGATATTTTTGCGCGATACGCCTGCCGTCGCTTTTTGGCGTGGATCCCTCCTGGGGCACTGCGGGCCTTGCCGCCGCGGCCGGCGTGGCTGGCTGGCTGGAATTCATCCTCCTCAGGCGCGGCCTGGGAAAAATAATCGGGGCGACCGCTTTAAGGGCCTCACTTGCCTGGAAACTTTGGATTTGCGCCGCCATCGGCGCGGCCATCGCGTGGGGGGTGAAACTTCTATTGGCTTCGATCAACGCCGCCCCCTTTGTTTCGGCATGCTCCTCAGTGGCGGTTTTTGGATTTTCCTATCTACTGCTTACGTATTTTATCGGAATCGGGCAGGCGGGCGCGCTTGTTTCGCGCGCCAAAGGCCTTTTCAGAAGATAAGTTGATGGAGTTGGTAGGGTTTAGTGGTTGCCCTCGTTTAACATATGTGCTATTTGAGAGCGGCAACCCCCCAATTTTTAACTTACAGCGGGCGTCACGGCATCTCGCCAACAGGCACGGGGCCAAGCGGCGTCGGCGCACCAAAAGGAGAGTTTCAGGATGGTTAGGAAAATCGCTTTGCTTCTCGGCGCGGCCATGCTATTGGCTGTCCCCGCTTTTTCAAAGACAATAGTAATCGCCACCGACGCCACCTGGCCACCGATGGAATTCGTCGATGCAAACAAGGAGATAATCGGCTTTGACGCCGACTACGTGAAGGCCATGGCCAAAGAGGGCGGCTTTGAGGTCGAGATGAAAAACGTCGCTTGGGACGGCATCTTCGCTGGACTCGCCGCCGGCAAGTACGACGCGGTCTGCTCCTCGGTAACCATCACCGACGAGCGCAAGAACGGCATGGATTTCAGCGCCCCCTACTTCAAGGTGCGTCAGGCCCTCGTCGTCGCCAAAACCGAAAACGCCAAGACCCTTGAGGAGATGAAGGGCAAGACCCTCGGCGGGCAGATCGGCACCACCGGCTACTTCGCAATCAAGAAGGTCGATGGCCTTACCCCCAAATCCTACGATGAGATCGGCCTCGCGATGGAAGACCTCTTCAACGGCAGAATCGACGGCGTGGTCTGCGACGACCCCGTCGCCGCCCAGTACGCCCTCCAGAAGGCGGAATACGCCGCCAAGCTCAAAATCGCCGCCGTCCTCGAAACCGGCGACGAGAACTACGGCATCGCCGTCCAGAAGGGCAACGCGGAAGTCCTCGGCCTCATCAACAAGGGGATCGAGGGGGTCCAGAAGAAGGGCATCGACAAGGAACTGCGCAAGAAGTGGATGGGGCAGTAATTAAAAACTCCAACTGACGGCCCAGCCGACCCGCAAGGTCGGCTGGGTTGTTTTCGCCCCCGCGCAAACAATAAGGGGGAGAACCGGAAGACGGTTTTGATTGACAGCGAAAGCCAAGTAAGAATCGAGGTAACGGACGGCGCCTCGATTCCGCGCAAAAAGGACAAGGGACTATTCACCGCCTGGCGCATGTCGTTTTTCGGCGCCATCGCCATCCTCGCCTACCTTTGCCTGACAAAGCCCGATCCCTACGTGAAAATCCTCAAGTTCCTGCCGGACGGCATCGCAGTGACTTTCAAGGTCACCATAGCCTCCATTTTGCTGGCCCTGGTCATAGGGCTCATAACCGGCATAGGCCGCATCTCGAAAAACCGCTTCATAAACACGCTGGCTTCCACCTACGTCGAGGTCATACGCGGAATTCCCCTCCTGGTGCAGCTCTTTTACATTTATTATGCGCTAGGCAGGTTTTTGCAGGTGCCAGACATCGTGGCGGCGGTAATCTCCATGTCCTTTTGCTACGGCGCTTACATGGGCGAGGTCTTTCGCGCCGGCATAGAGTCGATTGACAAGGGGCAGACCGAGGCCTCGCGCTCCCTTGGCTTCAACCGCTACCAGACCCTGGTATACGTCATCCTTCCCCAGGCGTGGAGAACGATACTGCCGCCGGTGGGCAACGAGTTCATCGCCCTCCTTAAGGACACCTCGCTGGTCTCGATACTGGCGGTCGCCGACATGCTCAGGAGAGGGCGCGAATTCGCCTCCGAATCCTTCATGTACTTCGAAACCTACACAGTGATAGCGTTGATTTACCTCATCATCACCCTCATCCTCTCCAAGCTGGTGGGAATGATGGAGGAGAAGCTCAATTACCATGTCGGCCGCTGATTCCATAATCAAAATCAATAACGTAACCAAGTACTTCGGCACCTTCAGGGCTCTTAACAAAGTCTCCCTCTCCATTGAGGCGGGCGAGAAGGTGGTCATAATCGGGCCCTCCGGATCCGGCAAATCCACCCTTCTTCGCGCAATTAACGCCCTTGAGGAGGTCGATGACGGCAGCGTGGTGGTCGACGGCGTAGACGTGCGCGACCCTAAAAGCGACATCAACTCCCTTCGCATGGAAGTGGGAATGGTCTTCCAGAACTTCAACCTCTTCCCCCACAAGACCGCCCTTGAAAACCTCACGATGGCCCCGATAAAGCTCCGAAAAGAGCCCAAGGAGAGCGCCGACAAGCGTGGGATGGCCCTTTTGGCCAAGGTGAACATAACCGAAAAGGCCGGCTCCTACCCCGCCCAGCTATCGGGCGGCCAAAAGCAGCGTGTGGCCATTGCCCGCGCCCTTGCCATGAACCCGAAGATAATGCTCTTCGACGAGCCGACCTCGGCGCTGGACCCTGAGATGATAGGCGAAGTTTTGGGCGTTATGGTGAATCTAGCCAAGGAGGGCATGACGATGGTCGTCGTCACCCACGAGATGGGCTTTGCCCGCGAGGTGGCCGACAGGGTTGTCTTCATGGATGAGGGCGAGATAATCGAGGTGGGAACGCCTGAGCACTTTTTCACCAGCCCCGAGCATCCCCGCACAAAGAAATTTTTGAGCCAGATTCTTTAGTCCGGCCCGTTATTTTCCAGCGAAAAGGTCTCCGTCGGGGCTTGGCGGTAGCGCCTTGCCCCGGCCCTTTGGCCAAAGCTCCGCCGCCAGCATTCCCGCCAGTATCAGGCCGCCTCCGAGCCAACCAAGAGTCCCCAGTTTTTCACCCGAAAGCACCCACGCGAAAAGCGCGCCGAAGACCGGCTCAAGTATGTAGATGAGAGCCGCCCTCGTGGGCGTGGTCCGGCGCTGGAAGGTAGTCTGCACCCAAAACGCGTAAACGGTCGCGAAGACGGCGGTTATTACAATCGCCCAGACGAGGCTGGTGGAGAAGGATGCCGGAACCGCCGATTTGTCGAAGATGCAGCTGCCGATAAAGGCGAGGACGGCCATTGTTGCAATCTGGACAAAGGCCAGCGCGCGCCCGTCGTACCCTTCGGTCAGCCCGTCAAGGCCGAGTATGTGAAGGGCCACGAAGACCGAGCAGATAACTACCAGCGCGTCCCCTGTCTCAATTCGCCATGGCCAGTGCCACGTTATAAGGAAAAGGCCCGCCAGCGCGAAGGCGACGCCAATTACGGAGTTTTTCCCCGGGGGTTTTTTCAGGATAGGGCCGGAGAGGAGAGGGACCCAGACGATATTGAGCCCGGTAAGGAAGGCAGTGTTGCCCGCCGAGGTCCGCTCAAGGCCAAGCGTCTGGAAGAGGTAGGATAAAAAGAGCAAAACCCCGAGGAATACCCCGCGCGCAACCCCCTTTTTGCCGAGCTTAAGCGTCGAGCGACCGGCGATGAGCATCAAAAGGAAAGCGGACAAGGCGAAGCGTATCCAGAGGAACGAGAGGACCGGAGCTTCGGCCACCGCGTCTTTCACCACTGGGAAGGTCGCGCCCCAGAATATCGTCACGGATGCAAGGAGCCCTTCCGCCACGAGTCTTTTTTTTCTCTCGCTAGCCAATCCAAAACCTCGGCGAAATAATCAAAAAGAAGAGGGCGACGGGATTATGCCCGCCGCCCTCCGCAAGTCATAACCTAAAAGGCTTAGAAGTAGACTATCGCAGCCACTTCAAAGACATCGAAGTTCTTGTCGTAGCCGCCGTCCTTGAGCCCCTTGGCGGGGAAGGCGCGGCCAATTGCGCCGGTGACGAAGAGCTTGTCGCTTACGGTCCAGTCGCAGTAGAGGTTGACCTCGTCGGCCATGTGGGAATCGGTCATGCCGTTGCCCTGGTCGGCGTAGAAGCTGTAGGCCAGAAGGCCGGCGGAGATGGAATCGGTGGGCTTGGCCTTGAGGCCGAGCATGTGGCTCTTTTTGTTGGAGTTGGAGTAGAAGAACTCGCCCATCAGCTCTCCTTCAAGCCAGGTTCCCCAGCCGCGACCAAAGGCCTTCTGGAAGAGGGGGTCGAAAGCCTCGCTCTTGGAGCCGGTGGCGGCTTCGTCGCCGCTGTAGTTGGCGAAGCGGTAGCTGAGGGTAGGGCTCATGGCGGCGGCGAAGGTGTAGCCCACTTCGGCGGCCAGCGCGTCGGCGGCCAGCTTGCCGGCGGCGTCATTGTTTCTCTCTATCGCGTATTCGAGGTTGAGGTAGAAGTTCTCGACGGAGTCGGCCAGGGGGTTGCCCATGTAGCGGCCCTCGTAGACCTTCATTCCTTCGCGGGTGGCGATGTCGGACTCGTTGAGGGTCATGAACATCGCGCCGACGGTGCCGTATTTGTCGATGGTGTACTCTACGTTGGCGCCAAAGCCCTTGGTCACGCCCTGGGACCAGTCGGTGGCGAGGTAGAAGAGGTCGCCGCGGACGGGGGAGGCGTTTATCTTGATTACGGCGGCGCGCTCGAAGCTGGCGTGGGGGGCGAGCCAGAAGCAGCCGCGCTGGTTGAAGTCGCGGGCTCCGTCGCCGACCAGAAAGCCGTCGGAGACGGCAAATTTGGCCTGGCCGTAGTAGATGTCGAGGAGGTTTTCGGTGGCGAACGTCTTGCCGGACTTCCAGCCGATGTAAGCCAGTTCGTTGTCGACGTGGTCGGTGTTGGGGGCGGTCCAGCCGATGGCGTCGCCGTCGCCGCGGGTGCCGGTGACCGCCACGGCCCACTCGCCGTAGAGGGAGCCGCTGGCGCCGAGGTCGTAGCTGCCCGTGAGCTTGGGAAGCATGTAGTAATCCTGCCAGTCGATATCGCGGTCGTCGTCGGCGTTGCCCGGAGTGAAGTCCACGCCGCTGCCGAAATTTGCATTTTTGGTGAGGAAGGTGCCGTAGCCGGCCTCAAAGGAGAAGTCGAGCTTTGCGCCGTTCCCCTCATAGACGGTTCCGGCCAGCGCGGGGGCGCCGATTGCGAGGGCGGCTATCGCGCTTATGGAAATTGTGCGGAATTTTCTGGACTTCATTGGTGTTTTTCTCCTCCGTGTCCCATTTTGTTGGCTAAAATCAGCCAAAATTGGATAAAAGTGCTGTTGGCCCTTCCGAAAAAGCCTGAAGACTAAGCGGTAATACAGAAAAAACGCCACAAAATCAACATCTTAATCGCGGCGGCGGCCAGGTTCCCAGGCGCGGAAAATTATGCGCGCCCGGGTTATTTTTTCAGCTTTTCGATGAATTGTTTCAGGTCGTTGTTGGAGGGGTTGAGGGCAAGTGCTTTGGTGAATGATTCTAGAGCGCTTTGGGTTTCGCCGATGTTCAACAGCCCGTTTCCGACCGATATCAGGGCTTCTTCGCTTCTCTCTCCAACTTTCGCGGCTTCGCCCAGCAGTGCTTTAGCGTCGGCCTGATTGCCCACCACCATTCTCGCATCCGCCAGAAAACACAATATCCGCCAGTCTGGAGCTTCTCTTTCCTCATAGTTTCGCCTTGCCTCATATTCTATTCTGGACAGATCTTCCGGCGAGCTCACGCCGACGGCGCCGGATGGCAGAAAGAGGCGATATTCGAATTGGTCGAGAAACTGGGCAGTGACGCTCTCTCTTCGTGCGACCACGCTGTAGCCGTTGTCCCAGAAAATGACGGCCCATTTTTTTTCGTCGAAGACCATGGGCAGGTAGCGCGTGGCTATTATTCCGGAATTCATGCCGTATTTGTCGAGAAATTCGGGCCAGCGCCGCTCTTTGTAGGTGTTCTGGAATTCAACGAAAAATTCAGGCGGGTAGGCGTGTATGCGGCCATCCTGCAATACCCCGTAGTCGGGGTAAAGCCTCCACGCGACGTAGCCACCGACTCCGAATTCGTTGAAAAGCGGCCCCTTGACGCGGTTTTTTATTGCGAAGTCGCAGGCGGCGGCCGGAAAGCCCGTCGAATCGAGTCCGTATCCCAATTTATATGGCAGGTTGTTGTCGAAACCAAAAGCGAACGCAAGGGAAGCGCTTCCGCATACGAGGGCCATTCCCGCGAAAACCGATGTGATCTTGCGCCTGATTGTGCCGCCGTAGGTTTTCGCGAAAAGAACCATCGCCACCACCGAGGCTTCCGGCGTGGCGCGCCGGTAGCGTATTCCAAGTGCGATAAAGACAAGCAGCGTCGCGGCGAGGGCCCAGTCTTTTTCCTTGCCGGAGCAGGCGAAGGCGATAACC
Organism: bacterium; assembly: GCA_009724975.1. Classification (GTDB taxonomy): domain Bacteria; phylum Desulfobacterota; class Deferrisomatia; order Deferrisomatales; family BM512; genus SCTA01. Next base: position 6,665 of record SRXB01000009.1, read on the forward strand.
GCCAGGAGAATCGTTGCGTAGAAGACCGGATGATCGGCGGGGCTTGACCACATGAGTTCGTTCAGTCCCACCATTTCGGAGACGTTCAGGTGGTCGTTGCCGACAACGTAGGTCAGAAAGCCAAAGCCCTCGGGGTTGAGCGCCGCCGCCGCAACCGAGGCGAAGCCGACGCCGAGGAGCCATAACGACGGGCCTTCAGGTCGTTCGCCCCTAGCGAAGGCGCGGGCTGATTCCAGAAGGGGAATCGCGAAGAGGTAAATTAATCCGAAGGTGTTCAGGAGGTGAAAATTGCTCCAGATTGCGAAGACGAGGGGAATCGCCCAGAGGGCGGGGAATTTCTCGCCCCGTCGCAACCTCTCGGAGAAGAGGATGACCATCCCGAACAGCAGGGCGGAAACGAGGTGCGGCCGCTCCGTCATTATGAAACGGGAGGAGGCGAGGGCCGTTATGGCGAGGGCCGCCGAGATGAGGATACCCGCGCCCGCTTCCTCGCTTATTTTATAAAATACCAAGCCGAGCCCCGCGCTCAATAGCGCCTTGAAAATCGAGACGCCCAGCCACCCGCCCGCGTTGTAGGCAATGGCAAGCGCCAGCTGGAAGAGCCAGGAGGGGTTGCTCCATTGGTAATCGCGGAAAGGCTCCGAGAGGGTGTTGGCGGTCATTAGCGCTTTTTGCTTTATCATTATCTGGCCGCACTCAAGGAGCCAGAAAAAATCTGGGTCTGAGGTCTTGAACCAGGAAAGAGCAATGGCGATAGCCGCCACTGCCGCCATCGCCGCCCACCTTTTTGGCAGAGCCGCCGCTTTCATTCAGCTAGCCCTCGGTATCGAGACCGTTACCGTCGTCCCGACTCCCTCTTTGGATTCAAGGACTATGTGGCCGTTCATCTGGTCGATTATCGCGTGGGATATGCTAAGGCCAAGGCCGGTCCCCTCGGCTCGGGTGGTGAAGAATGGGTTCCAGACGCTTTGCCTGTCTTTGGTGGCTATGCCGTGGCCGGTGTCGGCGAAGGAGACCAGAACCATGTCGTTTTCCACGGATAGCATTGATTTTACCGTGAGGGAGCCCCCCTTGGGCATGGCCTGTATCGCGTTGAGCGAGAGGTTGGTGAAGACCTGCACCAGCTTGTCTTCGTCGGCAAGGGCCGGAGGGAGGTTTTCCGCAAGGTCCATGGTTATGGCTACGCCGTTTTCCCGCGCCTTCTTGTTCACCAGCTCAAGGGCGGCCCTCAGCGGGTTGCGGATGTCGGTTGGCTCTACGCTGGCGTTTTGGTCGCGGGCGAAGGTCAGAAGGTCGCGGACTATCTTTCGCATCCGTTCGGTCTGTTCGGCCATAAGGTTTAGCTCGCCCTCACAGTCGGCCCTGTCCTTAAGGTTTATTCTGAGAAGCTCAAGGTTGCCCTGCACTGTGGCGAGGGGGTTGTTGATTTCGTGGGCCACCCCTGCGGCGAGGGCGCCGAGGGCGGCCAGCTTTCCTGATCTTATGAGCTCTTCCTGAGCGGCTCGCAGACGCGCTAGAGATTCCTCCAGCTCCATGTTGGTGGAGCGAAGTTTTTCCATCATCGAGAGGAGGTCGGCCCTGGCCTGCGTCAGCTCCAGATTACGGTTCTCAAGGGCCAGGCTGCGTTCGTGCACCTTCTCCTCAAGGCCGCGCGTGAGCTTTTCTATCTCTTCGTCGCGCTCGCGCAGGGATTTGGTCATGGCGTTGATGTCGCGGGCCAGCTGGCCCAGCTCGTCGTCCGAATCAACCGCGATGTGGTGAGAGAGGTCACCGCCGCCTATCTTCTGGGTCGATTCCGAGAGCCTTTTAATGGGTTTGCCGACCCATCGGTAGAGGACGAAGGCCAAAAGGACGAAGCCGGTGAGGATTCCCGCCATCTGTATCAGCCCCACTACGCCTACCGACTGCCATATCAGCGCGCGGTAGGGGCGTTCCAGTATCCCCACGTAGAGTATCCCTATTATCTGGTCGGAGGAGTCCGTTATAGGCTCGTAGGCCGAGAGATACCAATCGTTGACGACGAAGGCGCGATCTACGAAATTTGCCCCCTTTTCAAGGACCCGCTCGGCGACCTCTTCCGAAACCCTCGTGCCTATCGCCCGCTGGCCGCCGCTTGAGGGGACGTTGGTGGAGATGCGCACGTCGCCGAGGAAGATTGTAGCCGTCCCGACCTCGCGGCCCTCGAAAGTGACGTTGGAGAAGAGGGTTGAGCGAATTTTGTCGACGAGGGAGTAGTTTCGGTTGAGGAGGTCGCCGCCGTAAATGGCCCCTATGATTTTGCCGGAGTAGTCGGTGATGGGGCAGGCGGCCATTATGACCATCGAATTTTCCAGCAGCTTGTCGTCGTTCTCGCGGGCCATTATGGTGTGGACGATTGGGATTTTAGCCTGCTCGGCGAGGTCGGCCCCCTCCTGCCTGAGCTGGGGCTGGGTCAAAAGCTCGGTGGAGCTGACCGTTTCCCCCCGCAGGGCGGAACGGAGGGGAGAGAGGTAGAGCACTTCGTCGGTGCGGGAAAGGGGGTTTCGCGCGCGCGCCACTACCTGCCCTTTTTCGTCGGTGACGGTGAGGATGTCAACCTTTCCGCGAACCCTCAAGGATTGCAGGGCCGTTAGGAGCTTGTCGAAATTGCCTTCGGTTACGCCTTCGCGCACCACCGAGAGGTTGGCCCCTAGCCGCACAAGCTCCGAGACCTGCTCGTGACGGGTGTTGTAGATTTCCCGCGCGCTGCGCAGGTTGTCGGCAACGGTCAGCTGCACCTGGTTTATGAGTAGGTGCTGCACCAGGTAAACGACCATTATTATGGAGGCCACAAGCGAGCAGAGGAGCGGCAGGAGGACCGCCATCGAGAGGCGGCGCTGAAGTCTGGATTCGAAATAGAATCTCACTGCCCCGCCTCCTCTTTATCCAGCCCGAATTCGGATATTTTGCGGTCGAGGGTTTTGCGGGATATCCCAAGTATCCGCGCCGACGCGCTTTTGCCCCAGCGCTGGCGCTTCAAAACCGAGGCTATGTGCAGTTTCTCAACCTGGGCCAGCGAAAGCAGGGGCCCGGCTCCGTCAGGCTGGAAAGAGGCGGCCTGGGCGATGTTCTGGCCGGGGATGTGAAAGTCGACTGGCCTTAGCCATTCGCCGGAGGCGAGGATTACGGCGCGCTCTATTACATTTTCCAGTTCGCGCACGTTTCCCGGCCACGTGTAGGACTTCAGAAGCTCGAAGGAGTCTATGGAAAGACCCCGCACCGCCTTGCCCAGCCTTTTGTTCGCCCTTTCGATGAAGACCGAGGAGAGAAGCGGGATGTCTTCTGGACGCTTTCTCAGGGGCGGGAGGTCGATGGCGAAGACGCTGAGCCTGTAAAAGAGGTCTTCGCGGAAAAAGCCGCCCCGCACCGCTTCTTTAAGGTCGCGGTTGGTGGCGGTGATTATTCTGGCGTCGGTGTGGCGCGGGATGGTGTCTCCTACCGGCAGATATTCGTGCTCTTGAATGACCCTCAGGAGTTTTACCTGGAAGGCGGGTGAGATGTCTCCTATCTCGTCGAGGAAGATGGTTCCTCCCCCCGCTTCCTCGAAGAGGCCCTTGCGGGATTCCGTTGCGCCGGTGAAGGCCCCCTTGCGGTGGCCGAAGAGCTGGGCCTCAAGGAGGTGCTCGGAGAGCGCCGCACCGTTGATTCTTATGAAGGGGCCGTTTTTCCGCGAGGAGTTCTCGAAGATGAAGTTGGCCACCCGTTCCTTGCCGGTCCCCGTTTCGCCGGTTAGCAATACCGTAGCGTCGGTGGGGGAGACCTGGCGGGCCATCTCCAGCGCCTTTATGAAGAGTGGGTTTTGCGTGTTCATTATGGAGTAGTCGCGGGTCGCGTCGAGCTGGCTTTTGAGGAGGCGGTTTTCGCTAAGGAGCCGGTAGCGCTCAAGCGCCCTCTCGACGGCGGTAAGCAGGCGCTCTCTGCTGAAGGGCTTTTCCAGAAAATCGAAGGCGCCAAGATGCATGGCGTCAACGGCGGTCTTCACCGTCCCGAAGCCCGTAACCATAATCGCGGGAAGATCCTCGAACTCTTTTCTCAGGGCGGCGAGAACGTCAAGGCCGTCTTCCTCGCCCAGCCTGATGTCGAGTATGGCAAGGGCGAAGGCATTGGGATCGACCGATACCGTCGAGAGGGCGTCCTCCCCGTTGTCGACCACCACGGCGGAATAGCCGCTGGTGGCCAAAATCTTCTTCAGCGTTTCGGCGAAGGGCTGGTCGTCATCGACAATTAGTATGAGGCCTGATGCCATTCTTCTTTCCGTTCCAAACACAATTATAAAATCATTCGGGGGCATGTTGTGTAGAAATGATACAACGTGGAGAATTTTGACGCAACTTTTTTAGCCGAGCACCCCGATAGTCCGACGGGTAGTTTTTTCCTCACATCGTGGGTGCCGTACTTGGGAAGAAGCTATTTCTCGGCTTTTGGTGCCAGTTCAGGGGCCGGCAAAACGGCTGGTTTTGAGAATTTGGGCCTTAACCTGTGTCAATACGACACAGGCAGCTCGCGCACGGTGTCCATGGCTCGCCGTGGCCTGAAAACGACGTTGGAATCCAAAAACCCCTATCCGCAAAAGACTTTTGGCATAGGGAAAATTCATCCTCAGGCAAGGCATGCATTTTGCAAAGCTATAACTCGCCTTTGGGCAATCCATTTTTTTAGCCTTACATCAGGAAAGGAGGCGCCCGTAGATGGGAATCAGCAGAAGAGATTTTCTAAAGCTGTCCGGCGCAGGAGCCGCTGCCGGAGCCTTGGGGGCGGCTGGAGTCACATCCGCCAACGCCGAGGAGAAGGAAGCGCTCAGGACGGCAGGGTCGAAAAAGACCACGACGATATGTCCTTATTGCTCGGTGGGCTGCGGAATCATCATCGAGTCCAAGGACGGCCACGTAATCAATGTCGAGGGCGACCCCGACCATCCTATCAACCGCGGCGCGCTTTGTCCCAAGGGCGCGTCCATACAGCAGCTTCGCGAGAATCCCAAGCGCGTGACGGTTCCCATGTACAGGGCCAAGGGCGCTTCGGAGTGGAAAGAGGTCGAGTGGGAGTGGGCGCTTGAGGAGATAGCCAAGCGCGTCAAGAAGACCCGCGACGACAACTACGAAACCAAATCGATACTGAAATCTCCCGACGGCGACAAGGAAGTCATCGTCAACCGCGTCTCCGCGCTCGCCAGCGTCGGGAGCGCCGCGATGGACAACGAGGAGTGCTATCTTTACCAGAAGATGTTGCGCGGCCTCGGCGTGGTCCACATAGAGCATCAGGCCCGTCTCTGACACAGCTCCACTGTCGCCAGTTTGGCGGAGAGCTTCGGACGCGGTGCGATGACCAATCACTGGATTGATCTTAAGAACGCCGACGTAATCATGGTCTGCGGCGCAAACCCCGCGGAAAACCACCCCATAAGCTACAAATGGATTCAAGAGGCTATCGACAAGCGCGGCGCGAAGCTTGTCGTAATAGACCCCCGCTTCACCCGTACCGCCGCCCACGCGCACCTTTACGTGCCGATCCGCTCGGGCGCGAACATCGCCTTCTTCGGCGGTCTCATCAATTACATCCTCGAAAAAGACCTTTGGCAGAAAGACTACGTAATCAATTACACCAACGCGTCTTTCCTTGTTAACAAGGACTTCAAGATGCCCGGCGAGCTGGACGGCCTTTTCTCCGGCTACGACGCGGCCACCAGGAAGTACGACAAGGCTGCCTGGGCCTACCAGAAGGACGCCAAGGAAATAATAAAGAAGGACCGGACCCTCTCCGATCCCAACTGCGTAATGCAGCTGATGAAAAAGCACTACTCGCGCTACTCGATAGACAAGGTCAGCAGCTTGACCGGCGCCACAGTGGAGCAGCTCAAAGAGGTCTACGAAGTTCTCGCCTCCACCGGCAAGGCCGACAAGGCCGGAACCTTCCTCTACGCTATGGGGCTCACCCAGTCCACCGTAGGCGTGCAGAACATCCGCGCCGGCTCCATAGTGCAGCTCCTTTTGGGCAACATCGGCATCGCCGGCGGCGGCGTCAACGCCCTTCGCGGCGAGTCCAACGTTCAGGGCTCCACGGACATGGGACTATTGTTCCACATCCTCCCCGGCTACGTGCCGATGCCCACCTCCGACCTGCAGACCCTTGACGCCTACAAGGAAAAGCACGTACCAAAGACCAAGGAGCCCCAGTCCGTAAACTGGTGGGGCAACCGGGGCAAGTACGTTACAAGCTACCTCAAGGCGATTTACGGCGCCAACGCCCTCAAGGAGAACGATTTCCGCTACAATCTCCTGCCAAAGCCGGATTTTGGCGTCAACTACTCCTGGTTGATGATCTTCGACCGCATGTACGACAAGAAGATCAAGGGCTTTTTCGCTTGGGGCCAGAACCCCGCCTGCTGCACCAGCAACGCCAACAAGGTGCGCAAGGCCATGGCCAACCTCGAATGGATGGTCAATGTAAACCTCTTCGACAACGAGACCGCCAGCTTCTGGAAAGCCCCCGGCGTAAACCCCGCCGAAGTCCAGACCGAGGTCTTCTTCCTTCCCGCAGCCGCCAGCTACGAGAAGGAAGGCTCCATAACCAACTCCGGCCGCTGGGCGCAGTGGCGCTACAAGGCCGTCGAGCCCCTCGGCAAGAGCCGCGCCGACCTTGAGATAATCGACGAGCTTTACAAGAAGCTCAAAGAGAAATACCTGAAGGAAGGCGGCCCGATGGCCGAGCAGCTCACCCTTCTGGACTGGGACTACAAGGGCAAGGACTCCGAAGGCAAAGAGGTGCACATCGACGTCAAGCAGGTGTCCAAAGAGCTCAACGGCTGCTACTGGTCCAAGGACGGCAAGGTGCGCGCCCCCTTCACCGACGAAAAGACGCTCGACAAGGACGGCAAGCCCACCGTCTTCAAGCAGGTCCCCGGTTTCGCCAAGCTGCAGGACGACGGCATGACCAGCTGCGGCTGCTGGATTTTCTGCAACTCCTTCAACGACGCGGGCAACGCGATGGCGCGCCGCGACAACAAGACCGACCCCACGGGCCTTGGCCTTTATCCCAAGTGGGCCTGGTGCTGGCCGGTCAACCGCAGGGTCCTTTACAACCGCTGCTCGGTTGACGTCAACGGCAACCCCCTCGATCCCAGCCGCAAACTCCTTGCCTGGAACGAGAAGGACACAAAGTGGGTCGGCGATGTTGTCGACTCCCCCGCCACCGTCAAGCCGATGTCCGACCTCAAGGAAGGCGGCCTGCCCTTCATAATGAAGGCAGAAGGCGTGGCGGCGCTCTTTGGGCCCGGTCTCAACGACGGACCCTTCCCCGAACACTACGAATCGCTCGAATGCCCCCTCTCGGCCAACCCGATGGGCAAGCAGCGCGTAAACCCCGCCATAAAAATCTGGTACAAGGAAGGCGGAAAATCCAAGGCGGAAGACGTATACGCGTCCTGCGACGCCCGCTTCCCCATCCTCGCCTCCACCTACCGCGTCACCGAACACTGGCAGACCGGCGTAATGACGAGAAACTCGCCGTGGCTACTTGAAATGCAGCCCCAGCAGTTCGTCGAGATGAGCCCGGCGCTCGCCAAGGAAAAGGGCATCTCCAACGGCGACAAGGTCAAGGTTGTCAGCGCCCGCGGCCAGGTTGACGCAGTGGCAATGGTCTCCACCCGCCTCCAGCCCTTCAAGATCGCCGACTCCACGGTACACCAGGTCGGATTGCCCTGGTGCTTCGGCTGGACAACCCCCAACGCGGGCGACACCTCAAACCTCCTGTGCCCGACCGTAGGCGACGCCAACACCATGATTCCCGAAACCAAGGCCTTCATGGTCGATGTCAGGAAAGGGTAAGAGCCATGAAGAGATATGGACTTCTAATCGACACCTCGCGCTGCATAGGATGCCGCTCGTGCCAGGTCACCTGCAAGCAGTGGAACCAGCTTGAGGCCGAAAAAACCGTGAACACCGGCTCCTTCGAGAACCCGCCGGATCTTTCCGACAAGTGCTACAACAAGATCCGCTTCATCGAAGTCGCCGAGAAAAAGAACGGCGTCGACTGGTACTTCCTCAGCCAGCGCTGCATGCACTGCGCCGAGCCAGGCTGCGTCAAGGTCTGTCCCTCCGGAGCGCTCAAAAAGAGCGAAACCGGCGCGGTTGCCGTCGACAAAACCAAGTGCATCGGCTGCAACTACTGCAAAAGCGCCTGCCCCTTCAACGTCCCCCGCTACAGCGAGGACCGCAAGGTGGCCAAGTGCACCCTTTGCAACGACCGCGTGCTCAACGGCATGCAGCCCGCCTGCGCCAAGGGTTGCGCCCCCGGCGCGATCAAGTTCGGCGAATGGGACGAGCTTTTGAAGGAAGCTAAAGCCTCCGGCAAATCCGCCTACGGCGCCGACTCTCTCGGCGGCACCGGCGTCCTCTACATTCTTGAGGACAAGCCGGAAGTATACGGCCTCTCCCCCAAGCCGCAGATACCTCTCGCGGTCACTCTCTGGAAAGACATCCTGCGCCCCATCGGCCTCGTGGCCTTTGTAGGCGCGATAGTGGCCGCCGCCGGACACTACGCGGTGATCGGGCCCAAATCGCACGAAGAAAAGGAAGGTGAATAATGGCGGACAAATACATACAGCGGTACAGCGCCGCCGACAGGGCGGTGCATTGGACCGTCGCGGTTACTTTCCTTTTGCTGGTCCTGACGGGCTTCGGCCTCTACGAGAAGAATCTCTCCTTCCTCTTCGCCATCTTCGGCGGCGGGGAAAACGCCATACTTATCCACAAGATAGCTGGCGTAGTCTTCTTCTTCGCGGCCATGATCTTCTCCCTCTCGCACCTTAAGGACACCACCCACTTCGACGACAATGACGCGGCGTGGATAAAGGTGATGGGCGGCTACCTCAACAAGAAGGCCAAAGTGCCCCCGATGGGCAAATACAACACCGGACAGAAAATCTTCGGCCTTTGCGTGCTGGTGACAACTCTGGTCTTCGGCCTCACCTCCCTGGTGATCTGGAGTCCCGCAAACGCTTCCCAGGGGCTGGCGCAGGTCAGCTTCTTCCTCCACTCCCTCTGCTTCGTGGTGATGGTGGCATTTTTCGTAGCCCACATCTACCTCGGGACAATCGGCGTGAAGGACGGCCTTCGGGCGATGACCGAAGGCCGCGTCAGCGAGGGCTGGGCGAAGAAGTACTCGCCCAAGTGGCTCGAAGAAATGAAAAAATCCGGAAAAGCATGAAGAAAATCGCAAGGTTTTCATGGGCGGCCCTCCTCGGGGCCGCCCTTCTTCTTGCTTCCCAGGTCGCCAGGGCCGAAAGGATTGACCTTCCGGTAGGCGACGCACCTACCATCGGCGCCGACAACGCGCAGGTGACTATAATCGAGTTCGTCGATTATCAGTGACCCCACTGCGCGGCGACCGGTCCGGTCGTGAAGGAAGTTTTGGAAAAATACAAAGGCAAGGTGAGGCTGGCGGTGAAGTTCGCCCCTTACCCCTACCGCGACAACGCAAAAATGGCTGCGGTGGCGGCCCTTGCGGCCAAAGAGCAGGGCGCCTTCGCGGCGATGCACGAAAAACTGCTAGACAATTATTACCAGCTTGACGCAAAGACCATAAAAAAGCTGGCTGGCGAACTAAAACTCGACATTGCCCGCTTCGAGGGCGACCTCAAAAACGAGAAGCTCATAAAAAAGGTCGAGGACGACACCGCGCTGGCGCGCAAGATGGAGATATGGCAAACCCCGACCTTCATCGTCAACGGCGAGCTGATGGTCGGCGAACGCCCCATCGAACACTTCATCAAGGTAATAGACAAGGAACTGGGCATCAAGGATCGCAAATGAAAAGGAAACTGGCCGCCGCAATCATTCTGGCCCTAGCAGCCACCGCCTCTCCCGCTCTTGAGCGCGAGGCGCTGAAGGAATATATCCTTCCCGCCCTGGATCGCCAGCCCCCGCAGGAGTTGGTGGAATTGGGGCGCATGCTCTATTTCGACAGGCGGCTCTCCGGCGACGGCACGATGAATTGCGCCACCTGCCACCTTCCCCAGGAGGGTTTCAGCGACGGCAGAGACGTCTCGGCGGCTTACCCCACCAACGCCCATTTTCGCAATACCCCTACCGTGGTCAATGCGGCGCTGCGTCCTCTTTTGACATGGGACGGGCGCGCCGGAAACGTAGAGGACCAGGCGATGGGGGTTATTAAAAACCCCTTTGAAATGAATATAAATCTCGATCTCCTCGAAGAGAAGCTAAGGAGCGTGCCGGAATACCGCGACGGCTTCAAGGCCGCGCTGGGCTCCGAGGTCACGAGAAAAGCCATCGTGCGCGCCATAGGCGCCTTCGAGCGCACCATAATCGCGGGGCCTTCCCCCTTCGATCTCTATGCCAAGGGCGACGACAAGGCCTTGGGCGAAAGCGAAATAAGGGGCATGGAGCTCTTCTTCGGCAAGGCCAACTGCCTCATCTGTCATGACGGCCCCAACTTCGGCGCGTCAAGGATAGAAAGCCTCGGCCTTCCACCCAATCCGAAGGTGATAACCGACTCTCGGCGCGCCGTCTCGCTCCGTTATGTGGCGAGGATAAACGGCGAAAGCATGGGTCTGGGCGAAGAGGACGACTGGGGACTGGCCTTCCTTACCGGCGATATACGGGATAAGGGGCGCTTCCTCTCCCCCACCCTTCGCCAGCTTGCCCGCACCGCTCCCTACGGCCACGACGGCAGGTTCGAGACCTTGCGAGAAATAATCGACCTCATAGACGCGGGCGGCGGCACCATGCCCGGAAAGTCTCATAAATTAAAGCCGCTTGGCCTTACCGGTGAAGAAAAGAAGGATCTGGAATCCTTCTTGCTGTCGCTGACTGGCGCCGATCCGGTGGTTGAACCCAAAGTTCCGGCACTTCGTTAGGAAAATCACAAATCGCCCTTGGAATCATTG
>SRXB01000163.1 GCA_009724975.1 bacterium
AGCGTCCAGTCTATGCTGGGCTACGAGGCGGGCAGGAGCCTTGAGGACGATATTCCGCTTTCCACTTTCCGCGAAGATGAACTGCAGGCGGAGTCGGGCGCCAAAGACCACTAGCCGCCCCACTTTTGCCCAAGGAGGATACAGCCATGAGCCAAAAAACCATCGCCAGCGGCGACAGGACAATCCTGCCCGAAGGGGCGAAAATGATCCCCGTTTACGTCATGGGGAAGAAGTATATGCTGCCGGAGACCCTCACGGTCCAAAAGGCGGTGGAGTACGCGGGCTATAAATACATACGCGCCTGCGGCTGCCGAGGCGGCATCTGCGGAGCCTGCCCAACGGTATGGAGAGTGATGGGTGACTACACCCTCCACTTCGGCCTCGCCTGCCAGACCGTAATCGAAGAGAACATGGTGCTGGCGCAACTGCCATTTTTCCCCGCCAACCGCGCCTCCTACAAGCTCGAAGAGCTGAAGGCCAACGCCGAGACGCTGGCGGCCCTTTACCCCGAGATTATGAAGTGCGTCGGCTGCAACACCTGCACCCGCGCCTGCCCGATGGAAATAGACGTCATGGGCTACATAAACTGCGCCATGCGCGGCGACGTGGCAAGGGGGGCGAAAAAGTCCTTCGACTGCATACAGTGCGGCCTTTGCTCGGCGCGCTGCCCCGCGCAGATTGCCCACTACCACGTGGCCCAGCTCATGAGAAGGCTCTACGGCAGGTACGTCGTGCCGGCGGCAACGCACCTCGAAAAGAGGGTGGCCGAGATTGAGTCGGGCCGCTACGACAAGGCCCTCGAAGGGCTCACCGCCCTCTCGAAGGACGAACTGAAGAAACTTTACGTCGCCCGTCAGCCCGAGCCGCTGGATTCGACCGGCTGGGAGCCCGACGACAAGTCCAACATTTAATCGAGCCGTTAATAAAAAAACGTAGCGAGAAGTCCGGTTTCAAGGAGCCGCGCAGCGAGAAGCGCAGACAGTATGGTTGATACGGCGAGCATCGAGCGAGCAAGCGACGCCGAAAACGGGACTCGCAGCAGTTTTTGAGGAGATAAAAGATGGGTTACACGCCCGAAATGAAAGAGCTTATCAAGCGCGTCGAAGCCACCCGCGCCGAACGGGTGGAGAAAACCAAGCGCGGCGAATATTTTACCCCCATGACGCTCGACCAGCGCGAGGACGTGCTCTCCAAGTTCCATCCCGACTATATGCCGGAAGGCCGCGTGGCTGTGCGCTACGGCCAGAACAAGGGCGACGTCTACCCCGAGGAGGTGGTGGCCTGCCTTGAGTCTTATCCGCGCATAAATCCGGACAGCGTCGATTTGAAGGCCCTTGAGACGAAGACCACCGACGTGCTGGTGATAGGCGCGGGCGGCGCGGGCACCTCGGCGGCGCTCATCGCGGCGCAAAAGGGGCTAAAGGTCATCCTCGCCACCAAACTTCGCCACGGCGACGCCAACACGGTGATGGCCGAGGGCGGAATCCAGGGGGCCGACCACGAGGTCGACAGCCCCTATTACCACTACCTCGACTGCATCGGCGGCGGCCATTTCACCAACAAGCCCGAGCTTGTCGCGGCGCTTACCCACGACGCCCCCATCGTCCTCAACTGGCTTGAAAAGCTCGGGATGATGTTCGACAAAAAGCCCGACGGACGCATGCTCGTCCGCCACGGCGGCGGCACTTGCAGAAAGCGCATGCACTCGGCTGGCGACATGACCGGCTCCGAGATAATGCGCGTCCTGCGCGACGAGGCCAGGAGCCGCACCGACTCCATCGACATCATGGAGTTCACCGCCGCCGTTGAAATTTTCAAGGATTCCAAGGGCCGCGTCTCGGGCGCGCTCATGTATAACCTCGAAACCGAAGAGTACATGGTGGTTAAGGCCAAGGCCGTAGTCGTGGCCACCGGTGGCAACGGCAGGCTGCACATACAGGGGTTCGCCTGCACCAACCACTACGGCGCAACCGCCGACGGCCTGGTGCTAGCCTACCGCGCCGGAGCGGCCTTCGATTTCCTTCACTCCACACAGTATCACCCCACCGGCGCGGCCTACCCCGAACAGAACGTTGGCCTTTTGATAACTGAAAAGGTGAGGGGCCTTGGCGCCAACCTCCTTAACATCAACGGCGAGCAGTTCGTCTTCGAGCGCGAACCCCGAGACGTCGAATCCGCCGCCATCATCCGCGAGTGCATAGAGCGCGGCAACGGCATACGCACCCCCGTTGGCCGCCTGGGCGTCTGGCTCGACTCCCCGATGATCGAGATGCTGGACGGGCCTGGAACGGTGGAAAAAGAACTGCCCGCCAAGTTCATGCAGTTCATACGCTACGGCATAGACATCCGCAAGGAGCCTATGCTCATTTACCCGACCCTCCATTACCAGAACGGCGGCATACGCATCAACGCCCACACCGAAACCGGCGTGCCGGGGCTTTTCGCCGCGGGCGAGGTCACGGGCGGCGTCCACGGCGAAAACCGCCTCATGGGCAACTCACTTCTGGACGTCACCGTCTTCGGAAGAAGGGCTGGCGCGAGGGCCTTCGATTACATCCAGAATTTCGACGGAGATATCGGGGAACTGGGCCTTGACCACGTGCGCGAGGTCATGAAGGAGCTCGACGCCCTCAAGGATGTCCCGAAGGAGCGCATAGGGCCTATGCTCCTGCCCGACTACACGACGCCGGAAGTCCGCCAGCACCAGCTGACGGCGCACTACGAAGGAACAATGAGATAAGTGCGGCCCGCTTTGGCCGCTTTAGCTTTAATTTCAACGCTTTACCATATGCGAGAGGCGTAAATGAACGTCCACGAGTACCAGGCGAAAGAGATTTTAAGGAAATACGGAGTCAAGACGCCGCGCGGCATGGTCGTAACGACCGCCGACGAGGCTTTGTCCGCCGCGAAGGAACTGGCAACGCCGGTTGTTGTGGTTAAGGCGCAGATCCACGCGGGCGGACGCGGCAAGGGTGGCGGCGTTAAGGTCGTCAAAAGCCCCGAGGAGGCCAAGGCGGTAGCCGAAAAGCTCCTTGGCATGCAGCTCGTCACCCACCAGACGGGGCCGGAGGGCAAAAAGGTCCTCAAGGTCTACGTTGAGGAGGGGTGCGACATCGCCCGCGAGCTTTACCTCGGCATGGTCATCGACCGCGCCACCGGCTTCGTCACAATCATGGCCTCTACCGAGGGCGGCACCGAGATAGAGGAGGTCGCCGCCAAGACCCCCGAGAAAATCATCAAAAAGGCGATTGATCCGGCGGCTGGCCTCATGCCCTGCCACGGGCGCGCCATCTCCTACCTCCTCGGGCTCGACGGCGACGCGGCGAAGAACGCCCAGAAGTTCATCGCCTCGCTCTACAAGGCCTTCGTGGAGTGCGACGCCTCGCTGGCCGAGATTAATCCGCTCGTCATAACCGGCGCGGGCGAGGTCCTGGCCCTGGACGCGAAGATGAACTTCGATTCCAGCGCCCTTTACCGCCACGCCGATATCGAGGCGATGCGCGACGAGAGCGAGGAGGACCCCAGGGAGCTTGAGGCGGGCAAATTCGGCCTCAACTACATCAGCCTCGACGGTGAGATAGGGTGCATGGTCAACGGCGCGGGTCTTGCGATGGCGACTATGGACATCATCAAGCACTACGGCGGCGAACCGGCGAACTTCCTGGACGTGGGCGGCGGAGCGAACGCCGAGCAGGTGAAAAACGCCTTCGGCCTCATCCTCTCGGACCCGAAAGTCAAGTGCGTGCTCGTGAACATCTTCGGCGGCATAATGCGGTGCGACACCATAGCCGAGGGGATAATAGCCGCCGCCAAATCCCTTGAGATAAAGGTGCCGCTCGTCGTGCGCCTGCAGGGCACCAACGTTGAACTTGGCCGCAAGATGCTCTCGGAGAGCGGCCTTGCGATAATACCCGCCGAGACGATGAGCGAGGCCGCCGAAAGGGCGGTCAACGCGATTCGCGGTTAGGGGGAGGGAAGAAAAATGAGCATACTCGTAAACAAGAACACCCGCCTCATAACCCAGGGCATAACCGGCTCCAACGGCAAGTTTCACTCGGAGCAGTGCCAGAAATACGGCACCAACCTGGTGGGTGGAGTGACCCCCGGCAAGGGCGGGCAGTCGATAATCGGCGTGCCGGTATTCAACACCGTCGACGAGGCGGTGAGGGAAGCTGGCGCTAACGCCTCGATGATCTTCGTACCCGCCCCCTTCGCCGCCGACGCGATAATGGAATCTGCGGACGCGGGGATAGAGGTCATCATCTGCATAACCGAAGGCATTCCCGCCCGCGACATGATAGGGGTCAAGCGCGCCCTCTCTGGCCGCAAGTGCAGGCTGGTCGGCCCCAACTGCCCGGGCGTGATAAGCCCCGAGGAGTGCAAGGCGGGCATCATGCCCGGCCACATCCACAAAAAAGGCCCCATCGGCGTAGTTTCGCGCTCCGGCACCCTCACTTACGAGGCCGTGGGTCAGCTTTCGGCGCTTGGCATCGGCCAGTCTACCTGCATAGGCATCGGCGGCGACCCCATCATAGGCACCACCTTCGTCGACGCCCTCTCACTCTTCAGGGATGACCCTGAAACCGAGGGGATAATCATGATAGGCGAGATAGGCGGGTCGGCTGAGGAAGAGGCCGCGGCTTACATAAAGGAAAACATCAAGGTCCCGGTGGTTTCATTCATCGCTGGGCAGACCGCCCCCAAGGGCAAGCGAATGGGCCACGCGGGCGCTATTATCGCGGGAGGCAAGGGGACCGCCGCCGAGAAGATGTCCGCCCTTGAGGCCGCGGGGGCGCACGTGGTGAAGTCTCCGGCGGACCTTGGCAAGACGATGGCGGCGCTGATAGGCAAGTAGCCGCCGCATAAGGCTAAAACGAAAAGGCCGCGCTTTTGGCGCGGCCTTTTTTATTTTGTCAGGAAAGGGCCCGTCAGGAGGCGGGACCCTTAGCCTGGCTTTCGGCGCTTGTATCCCTCGTGAAGGTCTTCTGCCAGCTTTTGGTTATAACGTCCTGAAGGCTGGGACGGCTGGATTCCTCCGCCTTGTACATTTCAAGGCGCGCCTCGTCGATCTGGGGGCTGTTTTTCATGCTGAGCCTGTGCCCCCTGATGCCAGCGACAGCGCTTGCTATCACCAGGACGATGGAGAGGATGAAGATGAAGTTTTGCATGGT
>SRXB01000164.1 GCA_009724975.1 bacterium
CCCGACCATACACACCTCCGGCATCTCCATGCAGGTCACAAACGACGCCGGCGTGGTAATCGGCTGCACCAACTTCGACATACCGGTCAAGTTCTACCCGATAGCCGCCACCATAGGGAACAAAGTCGGGGTCGTCATAGTGGAGCCCGGCGCGGAAACCTCGGTAAAAATAGCGGTAAAGGCTGTCACCATCGACCAGGTTAACGAATACTGCTCGGGTTGCCACATAAAAAACCCCTGTGTAGAGACGACCACCTTCGGCACCGTCGTCAAAAAAGACGACAAGAAGCTTCGCGGCCTCGTGGTCAAAGAATCGGAACTAAAGAGCGTGCGCGAGAAATTCCTCAAGCTCGGCCTGGCCAAGGAGAGCTACCGAACCATCCGCCACCAGGACACCCATCCCGACGCCATCGAGATGAACTCCGAGGTGAACAACTCGCGCAACGTCAAGGGCGTCTTTCGCATGCCCGACAAGCTAACGATGAGAATAATTTACGAGGGGGACAAAGAAAAGCGCTACGTGGTGTGCGACACCTGCCACTCGCGCCATTCCACCACCCAGCAGAGGCAATTCGTGGTTTTGCCTTTTGACGAAGACAGTCAACTTTGCTACCAGTGCCACAACTAAGGCTTGATTTTTGATGAAGAAGCTCTCAGGCGGGAAAATACTATCGGCGGTAATAATAGCGGCCATCGCGTTGACCGGCTGCGTCAAGCAGGGTGCTTCCGTCAAGGAAGACAACCAGGCGCCGCAGATGGTCCCAATCGCTCAGGCCCAGCCCGCGGCCCCTAAAGTCAAGCCAATGGTCCACATGCCGCCGCCCCCGCCCGAAAAGAGCGACCCCGAGATCATTGCCGAGGCGCAGACCCGCGCCTCGCACCTGAAAAAAGCGGTGGACGCCGAAATAGCCGTGGTAAAGCCTGGCCCCCTGCCTGAACAGCAAAAAGAAGACAAGGGGCAAGTCGCCGCCCAGCAAAAGGCCGAAACCTCCAAGCCCAAAAAATCGCAATACAAGCCTCAGCCGACCTTGGAGCCGGCGCCTGTAGCGGTCGAGCCGCGCCAGCCCTCTCCCGAAACCGCTCCGCCCAAACCGGCCTCGCAGGCCAAAGTCGCACCTTCCGTGGCGGGAGTTTTCAACGGCACTCCCGCGCCGACGCTCATATCGGTGGCGAAATTCAACAAATCCACCGGCCTTCCCGAAGATCTCGTAACATCAGTATTCGTCGACGATTCCGACGCCTGGGTCGGCACTAACGGGGGAGGGGTCGCGCGCCTGAACTTCGCGGAGAACAACTGGATAATCACCAAAAAAGTCGATGGCCTTATCTCCGATTTCGTCACCGACATCGCCAAATACAAGGGAATGGTCTTCGTCGGCACCAACGAGGGGGTCTCGATTTGGGACGGCATCTCCTGGAAAAACAAGCAGATGATAGAAGACACGGTGGAGCTCTCCAACGCCACCTTCGCCTTCAGCGACAACTCCCTCTGGATCGCCGCCAGAAACATGCGCGGCGGCATAATAGAGTTCGACGGCGAAAAATGGATAAAGCGCTCCAACATCCGCCCTGGCGTAATCCTCAACAACGTCTCGGCGATGGCCTTCGACAAAAACCAGATATGGATAGGAACCACCAGCCGCGGCCTTTACGCCAAGCGCGGGCGCGACTGGGAAATTTTCTCCGTTACGGAAGGGCTGGCGAGCAACTTTATCTATTCCATAGCGGTAAAAGAAGATAAGTGCTTCCTCGGCGGTTGTTGCGGCCTGAGCTATTACGACGGGTCGAAATGGTCGATCTTTGACGTTCCCGACGGCTTGCCCCACTCGACGGTAAACGATGTAGTTTACGACGGCCCGATACTCTGGATTGGCTCCAAGAACGGGCTTTCGGCATATAACGGCGAGGAGTTCACCAATTACTACGCCGAAGACGGCATACTGGTGGACAACCGCGTCACTTCCATTTTCGTGCATGGCGATGAATTGTGGGTTGGAACCGCAGGCGGGCTTAGCCGCCTGAAGAAGGGCGAATGATGAAACCCTTGTCGTTTGCAGAAGTTTTCGATAAACGCGCAACCATAAGGGCAGGGGGTCTTGGCCTCCTGGGGATGGCTTTCATTGCGTCTTCGGCGCTATTGCTCTCGCCCCCCGCGGCGCGGGCCGACCACTCCCTCGGCAACAAGTGCATAGACTGCCACTCCCTGCGTTCCACAAACGTGGTCGCGGGCTCCAAAAACGTCCCATCCGACCGCGTAAACGACCCCCTCTACCTCACCGACTGGTACTGCGGCGGGGGAAACTGGAAAGAGCCGATAGGAGACCCCAGGGGCCCGCTCGATTGCGGCTACTGCCACGACGCCGACGTCGCCCTTGAAATCCAGATCGGCATGGGCGGCCGCAAGCGGGCGCTCAACGCCCAGGCCAAAGGCTCTATTCACCCCGTCGACGTCATCGGCGACGGCGTCGGCGTTTCATACCCGGCAAACAAGCGCATTTTCTGCAACGACTGCCACAACGGAACCGTTCCGGGTTCGGTGGTCCCCGAAACGCTTTGCTCCAAAAACGACGTCGACGGCTACCCCAACCACATAAATCCGGTGATGGGCGTCGGCAAAGCCTCCCCGGGCAAAAACAACCTCGCCGACAACCCCCCCCGACTCTCCTACCCCTACGGCACCGACGTCGACTGGACGAAAACCACCTTCGCGGCCACCGACGCGCTCTGCTTCGTCTGCCACGACGCCAGCAACGCCACCAAGCCCCCCTACGCCTCCTCGCTGGACGAATCTGGCATGGCTAACGTACTGGCCGACTACAACAGGGTAGGGGGCGGCCACAACTCGACCTCCAGCGGCGTGGGCGTGGGCGGAACCGCCAACAGGAAGCTGGCCTGCTACCACTGCCACGACCCGCACGCCGCCACCGCCGACATAGGCACCGTCTCCAACGACGCCCTGATACTGAACATAGGGACCGAAGGCAAGCAGTTCCCCTACGGCGGAGCCAGCCAAAACAACTTCTCCACCACGAGCGACTTCGTGGCGGGCGACGACATGAAAGTGTGCGCCCAGTGCCACAACGGCTCCACCACGGTCGAGGGGCAGACCGTCATGCAGTGGAACAACGTCGGAAACATAAAATTCGCCTTCCACGCTAACGTCCATGTCGGCGCCACCTCCTGCCTAATGAAAAACGGCGGCTGCCACCAGTCTCCCCACTACAACAACACCTTCGCGTGCCTTGACTGCCATTCGGCGGCCACCCCCTTCAACGGCACCAACCTTGTCATAAACAACACCAAGCTCGCCGCCGTCGCCAACGTCGACAGCGAATTCGGCACGGTTGGCAACGTCACCTCAAACTCCATACTCAGCCAGCACAACATCGTCTACAACACGGCGGGCAACCTCGCCTCCGTGACGGATAACGGCTGCCTCTCCTGCCACGACGTGCCGGCCGCGCAGGCGGGCAGGGTGGTGGGCATAAGCGGCGGCCCCTACTTCAACCCGCCCACCATGGCCGACCGCGCCAGCCTCTCGGCCTACAACGCCTTTTGCAACGCCTGCCACGACGGCTCCAACGGTACCGGCAAGGCGATGGGAGGCAAGCTTGCGCCAAGGGTGGATAAATTCTTCACCGACGGCGGCCACGGCAACACCGCCGATTTCGACTCCGGCAACAACTATTCAGGCGTCTCCTGCCTTGAGTGCCACCTCTACCACGGCTCTACGGCCTACAAGCTGCTTCCCGGCGACAGGCAGACCACCGACGCCAAGGGAAGGGTGGTAAAGGGCTACGGCTACACCCCCGCCGCCTCCATAACGACCGGCGTCAAATTCTCCATAGGCGGACTTACGAACTCCACCGCCATCGACTACGCCGACTACACCCTTAGAATTAACAACACCCGCCTGGCGGACGACAATCGAAAGGCCTGGTACTTCGCCGATTACACCAACTCCCCGGCCTGGAACACCTATTACGAATCGACGGGCAACTCCACCGCGCCCACCGATCCCGTCGGCACGTCCATAAGCTACGGCACCTCCGGCGACATGCTCGACACCGCCAAGGTCGCCTGCGGCGGCAGCGCGCAAACGGCGACAAAAATCGGCTTTTGCAACGCCTGCCACTTCTACAGCAACTCAACCGACGGAACGCAGGACACCTACGGGCGCATCTACACCCACGAAGCCGACATGGGCGGCAGGGACTGCGACAACCTCAATTTCAAGTCCACCCTGGAAATGCACAAGGACTGCGCCGAGTGCCACGATCCCCACGGCTCCGGCGACGCGGGCTCCAACACCCCCAACTGGTATATGATACGCGGCAAGATAGTTACCGGCTACGGAACCAACTTCGGCGACTGGGATACATATAATGTGGTGCTCAACAGCCCCACCGGCGACCCCGACGGCATCTTCGCCGGCCCCGACAGCCTCGACGAAACCGACGCGGACAACCGCGACGACATCTGCGCCGTTTGCCACACCCAGACCGACCACAACCGCCGCGACGGAACCAGCACCAAGCCCCACCCCACCGGCGGCAACTGCACCGTCTGCCACAGCCATGGCCGCAGCCAGGCAACCCAGACGACCAACAAGGGAATGATAGGCTTCCCCATCGACATGAAGAGCGGCTACAACGTCTGCATGGACTGCCACGGCGGGTCCGAAGCGGTCGTCAAGCCCTCGGCCACCATCGACGGCTCGGCCAACCAGATAAACGCAAGCCAGTACAACACCTACGGCCATGGCCTCGCCAACACCACCACCTACCCCGCCCAAAGCGGCCTCCACGCCGGAAACAACACCGGCGCTGGCTTCGCGGACGGAACGGCGCTTCTGGCCTCCCAGTGTCTGACCTGCCACGACGACAACTCGGCCCACTACCCCAAAGTGGCCTCAAACCCCTACCGTCTGTACTCCGGCAAGGAAACCAGCCTGGACAGCGTTTGCAACCCCTGCCACGGAGTGGGCGGCACCGCCAGAACCATTGATCTGCAGACCCACTCAAGGGCCGTCACCGGCTCGACAAAAACCTGGCCGAACAACTACAGCTACAAGTGCATCGATTGCCACGACCCCCATGCCGACGGCAACGTCTTCATGGTCAGG
>SRXB01000165.1 GCA_009724975.1 bacterium
GGCGCGGGCATAATACGCTACCACATGGAGATACGGGGGCTGGGCATCCTCAACATCAAAGACCTCTTCGGCGTCACCTCCATCTGCGACGAACACGAGATAGACCTTGTCATCGACCTCATACCCTGGGCCGAATCGCAGGACCACGACCGCCTCGGCATGGATGACAAAGTCTTCTCCATACTCACCGTGGAGGTCCCGCACCTTCGCATACCGGTGGCGGCGGGCCGCAACATGGCCTCGGTAATAGAGGTAGCCGCAAGAAACCACCTTTTGAAGAAAATGGGGGTCAACAGCGCGGTGAAATTCGCCGAGACCCTTGAAAGCAAGCTCAAGGAGGGCAAAAACTGAACTTCGTGCGCTTCGTGGTCGTCACGGGCATGGCGGGGTCGGGAAAGACAGCCGCCCTCAAGGCCCTTGAAGACCTTGGATTCTTCTGCATAGACAACCTTCCCGTGGCCCTCTTGCCAAAGCTCGCGGAACTCTCCCTCTTTTCGCGCGAGATGGTGACGAAGGTAGCCGTGGGCATGGACCTTCGCGAGCGCAGCTTCGTCGAAAGCTTCAAATCCGCCTTTGAGGAATTGGACTCCCTCGGCACCCGCGTCGAGATGGTCTTTCTCGATTCCGGCGACGAAATTTTGCTAAACCGCTTCAACGAAACGAGGCGAAGGCACCCGCTGGCCAAAGACCACGGAACCGTCTACGAAGGCATAGTGCTGGAGAGAAAGCTCCTTGAGCCTATAAAAGAGCACGCCGACATAACGATAGACACCTCCAGCATGAGCGTCCACGAGCTGAAAAGAACCCTTTGGGACTACTTCAAGCGCGAAGCCGAAGAAAAGACGATGCAGATAACCTTCATCAGCTTCGGTTTTAGAAACGGCTTTCCCCGCGACGTAAACCTCCTCTTCGACGCTCGCTTTTTGCCCAACCCCTACTTCATCTCCGAACTGAAGTCCTTCAACGGGACCGACCCCCGCGTCTTCAAGTTCGTCTTCTCCACGCCGGAAGCCGAAGAATCCTTCCAGAAGCTCAGAGACCTCATCTCCTACCTGATTCCACAGTACCAGCGGGAGGGCAAGGCCTACCTAACCGTCGCGGTCGGCTGCACCGGAGGCAAACACCGGTCGGTGGCCTTTGTGGAAAGGCTGGCCGACGAGCTTTCCGAAGGACGCAAAATAAGAATCGTCCACCGCGACATGTCCGGCCATGACAGATAAAGCCAAAACCATAGGAATGGTCATCGCAACCCATCGCTCCATGGGCGCGGAGATGCTTTTGGCCGCCAGCGGCATTGTGGGCGATATAGAAAACGCCACCGCCATCTCCATCCACTACGGCAAATCTCCCGACGAGGCCCGCGACGCCCTCATAAGGGCTGTCGATTCGGTGGAATCCGGCGCGGGGGTGATGATTTTTACCGACATGTTCGGCGGCACGCCCACGAATATCTCGTTATCTTTAATAGGCGAGAAGAATATCGAAGTAGTTACCGGAGTGAGCCTGCCGATGATAATAAAGGCCCACTCGGCGCGCAAAACCATGGAACTTTCCGCCCTGGCCGCCTTTATCAGGGATTACGGCGCAAAAAACATCATAGTCGCCGGCGAACTTTTCAAGTGTTCTTTAAAGGACAAAAACTAAAAGGAGCCAAACCGCCCCATGCCCCTTCTCTGCGCCAGGGTTGACAACCGGCTGGTCCACGGCCAGGTTTTGGAAGGGTGGGTTCCTGGACTGGGGATAGACCTTGTCGTCGTGGCCGACGAGGCGCTTTGCTCCGACGACTTTCAGAAAGCCGTCTTTGAAGCGATGGGCGCGGGATGGCCGGAGATAGAGATCGTGCCTCCCTACCGCGCGGCGACGGTTATCTCTTCGAATCCCGGGCGAAACGTCATGCTCCTCTTTCGCGACCTCGCCTCCGCGGTCCTCGCCATGGAGTCGGGGCTGTCGCTGGCCTTCCTGAATCTGGGCAACATCCACTTCTCCGAGGGCAGCCTTAAAATCACCGACAGCGTCTATGTCGACCGCTCCGGCGTGGCCAGCCTCTGCCGCCTTCTTAAGGCCGGAGTGAAGGTGGAGGCGCGCACCTTGCCTGCGGAGACGCCCGTGGCCGTCAACTCGGCCCTCCTTGCGGGGTACTGCTGATGGAAGGGCGGGATTTTCTCCTCCTTGGCATGGCGGGCGGGCTCCTCGGGGCCGACAGAACCGCTTTTTTGCAATCCCTTGCAAGCAGGCCCATAGTCGCCGCCCCTCTGGCGGGAATTATCGCACACGATCTGGCCGCGGGCCTTTGGTGCGGAATTCTCCTTGAACTTTTATGGCTCATGAGGTTGCCGGTCGGCGGATTCATTCCGCCCGACGACACCCTCTCCGCCATCTGCGCCGTACTTTTCGCCTCCGCCCTTCGCGAATCCGGCGCGGCTGGGCTTGCCGACGCCTGCGCGCTGGGTGCGCTCTTCTCCTTGCCGCTCGGCTACTTCGGAAGAAATGCCGACCTGGCCGTGAGGAGGAGAAACGGCAAGGCCTACGCCCTGGCCATCAGGGAGTCGGGCGAGGGGCGGGTTGTGCGCGTGGGCAAGAGCCACCTTTCGGGCGCGGCGCTCTTTTTCGCCTCTGGTTTCTGCCTTGCCCTCTTCCTCGGATTTTCATCGCGTCATCTTGGACTTTTCATGGGGTCCCTCTCCCCTCGGGCCGCCCCTGGCGTCTTCGGGCCCATAATCTTCTCAGCCGTCCTCCTTTGCGCTGCTGGCGCGTTTCTTTCGGGCCTCAACGCCAGAAGGGGCCTTGGCCTTTTCGCCGCCTCCTCGGCAATAGCGGCGCTCGCCGCCTTCATGACGGGAGCGCATTGATGGGAAGGGTTGTGGAGGCCAAGGTTTTTTTGCGCAGCTTCTTCATCCAGTCCTCATGGAACTTCGAGGGGATGCAGGCGATGGGCTTTCTCTGGGCGCTGGAGCCGGTCCTGGACGAGCGCTACGGCGACTCCGGCGAAGAGCGGGCCAAGGCCGCGAGGCGCTACCTGGATCCGCTCAACACCCACCCCTTTTTCGCTCCGGCCCTTTTGGGAATCGCCGTGAACCTTGAGCGGAGGGGCGAGGGGGCTAGGGCCGCCGCCATAATGAAAAGCGCAATGGGGCCCTTCGGCGGAACGGGAGATTCCTTTTTCTGGGGCGGCGTTAAGCCTTTTTTATGCCTCATCGCCGTAATGGCGCTATTCTTCGGCTTTACGGCGGCTCCAGCGGCGCTTGTGGCCCTCTGGCTTGCCTTTACCGTAGCGTTTAGGTGGTACGCCTTCTCTTTGGGGTGCGAAAGGGGCGAGGAGGGGGCAAAGGCCCTCCTCTCAAAGGGATTTTTAAGGATGACGAGGTGGCTCAAGGGAGCGGCGGCTTGCCTGGCGGCCATTTTCGTGGTGGCCTTCGCCGTGAAAACCTTTCCGGCGCACTCGAAAATGCCCCTCTACTCCCTTGGCGCCAGCGCCTTCGTCCTCTTTGTCGCCTACGCGGGAAAGAGGCGTATTAATCCGATTCTAATACTTTACGCGGCCTCCCTGGTGGCGGCGCTTATATGGATGCGTTGAATGTCAGAAGGCGAATTGGTAAGGAAATTCGAGATTGTAAATAAACTAGGGCTCCACGCCAGGGCGGCGGCGGCGCTGGTGAAGACCTCCCACCTGTTCTCGTCCGAGATAGAGGTCATCAAGGACGACGTAGCGGTGAACGGCAAGTCGATAATGGGCATTTTGATGCTTGCGGCGGGCAGGGGAACCACTATAACCATCAAGGTTTCCGGACCTGACGCGCAGGCGGCGATGGACGCCGTCGGGGAGCTTATAAAAGATGGATTCGGCGAACATGACTAAGGGCAAGGTCGTATTGCAGCGCTTCGAGCACAGCGGAATACCAGTCAGCCCGGGCATAGTCATCGGACGGGCTTTTCTGGTCGACAAAAAGAAGGTTAAGCCGCACGAGCGCTTCATCGAGCCTTCAGCGGTAGAGGAGGAGGCTTCGCGTTTCCACCGCGCCCTTGAGCAGAGCCGGGACCAGCTTCTTTCCGTCAAGAAGCACTACGAACAGAACAACATAGGCGATTACGGCTATCTTGTCGACGTAAGCCTTCTGATGCTCAAGGACAACATGCTCGTGCGGGAAACCGAGCAGTTGATCCGCGTCGAGCTTTGCGCCGCCGAGTGGGCTTTCTGGCAGGTAATACAGAAGATAAAGGCGGTTTTCTCCAACCTTGACGACGAGTATTTCCGCGACCGGCAAAACGATATAGACCACCTCGGCGAAAGGGTTCTTCGAAACCTCGTCGGCCTTGAGATAAAGCGCCTTCAGGACGTGAAGATTGACGTGGTGGTCGTTGCCCACGACCTCTCGCCGATGGACACGGCGCAAATGGACGTGCATTACGTGAAGGCGTTCGTCACAGATCTGGGCGGCCGCACCTCGCACACCGCGATTTTGGCCCGCGCCCTCGGCATTCCGGCGGCGGTCGGCCTTGAGAACATAACCGACACCGCCAACGGCGGCGACCTTATAATCGTAGACGGCATCTCCGGCAAGGTCATATTAAATCCCACGCCGGAGGAGGTGGCGCACTACAATACCCGCCGCGAGCGTTACCAAAAATACATAGAGGAGTTAGACAACCAGGCCGAGAACCTGGCCGAGACAGCCGACGGAAGGCGCGTCATGGTGCGCGGCAACGTGGAGCTTGAGGACGAGCTTCGCCTCCTTTCAAAATACCGCGCCGACGGCATAGGCCTTTACCGCACCGAGTTCATGTACCTCAACCACGAGACCCTCCCGACCGAGGAGGACCACTATCGCACCTACATGAAATTCGCAGAGGCGGTCTATCCGGAAATCCTCACAATACGCACCCTTGACCTGGGGGGCGACAAGGCCGCCCATTCCCTGCCGCTGTCCGAGGAAGTCAACCCAGCGCTGGGCCTTCGCTCCATACGCCTTTGCATGAAGGAACGCGAAATATTCAAAGAGCAGCTTCGCGGCATCCTGCGCGCTTCGGTAAAGGGCAACCTGCGGGTGATGTTCCCGATGATCTCCGGCATACATGAGATTGAGGAGACCCT
>SRXB01000497.1 GCA_009724975.1 bacterium
GGGGCCCGGGTTGGTGCCCCAGCAGACTATGGCCTGGGCTTCGGTTCCCTTTATCTTGGTGAGCTGGGCGGTCATGTCGGTGTCCTTGGGGCCGAAGACCTCGTCAGCTACCACGGTGAGGCCCGTTTCCTTGGCTATCGCCAGAAGCTCTTCGCGGCCCGCCGCGCCGAAGCCGTCGGAGGCGGTGATGATGGCGATTTTGCCCAGCCCCGCGCCATTGATGTGTTTGTAAATCTTGCGGACTGCGGGTTCGTCGCTGGGGGCGGTCTTGAATATCCATTTTTTGGTCGGGGTGGTTATCTTTTTGGCCGCCGCGCAGGAGACAAGCGGTATTCCGGCCTCTTCCGCCTTGGGAACGATGGCCAGAGTGTTGCCGGTTGTCGAGGGACCGACGATTACCGCGACCTTGTCCATCTTCACGAGGCGGTCGAAGGCGGTTACCGACTTGGTTGCGTCGGTCTCGTCGTCGTAGATAACGAACTCTATCTTGTTGCCGCTTATGCCGCCCGCCGCGTTTATCTCTTCTTCAATCATCTTGGCGGTGTTTTTTTCCGGTTCGCCCAGAAAGGAGGCGGGGCCGGTGGCCGAGAAAATGCCGCCTATCTTTATCGTTCCCGCCAGCGCGGGAGAGGAAAGAAGCATGAAGAAGGAGAGTCCTGCAGCGAGGCGTCTAAAGTGCGAGCTGTCCATTGAAATACTCCTTATATTGGCCGGGTGGGTTTTTCCCGATTAAAGTTTGACTGTCTGGATTTTCCTACTTGAGCATCTGCCAATCGCCGCCGGTGATCTTCACCATGACGAAGGCGTCCTCGGTAAGGCCGTTGTGGTCGCTTTCGGACATGTTGAATTCGCCGGTTGTTCCCACAACTTTCTTGGTCTTCTCAAGCGCACCCCTGATGGCTGCCGGTTCGGCGGAGCCTGCGGCCTTTATGGCCTCGGTCACAAGCAGGATCGCGTCGTAGGCGTAGCCGCCGAAGCTGGAAATTTCCTGCTTCGTGGCTTCCTGATAGTCTTTGATGTAGTCGGCTAGGACTTTTTTCTGCGGATGGTCGGCGGCGACCTGGCCTTCGACGATTAGCCTTCCGGCGGGAAGGAGAATCCCCTCGGCGTTGTCGGCGCCAGCGAGCTCGATGAACTTTTTGGAGGCTACG
>SRXB01000166.1 GCA_009724975.1 bacterium
CCCCCGAAGCAATCGAAGCGCCAGAAACGCCCTCCCCCGTCGCCGAGCAGGCCGAGTCCCTGAAAGAAGAGCCGGTCGTGGGGGCACTGGAAGAGGAAGAGGCGGAAACTTCCCCGTCGGAGGAGCTTGAAAAACTCTTCGCCGAGTTCTCGGCCGACGTGGAGGAGGAAAAAGAGCCCGAGCCATCGCGAGAAATATCCTTCGAGGCTGGCGAAAAACCCGCCGAGGAGATTGAAGGGGAAGCTCCCTCCGTCATCTCGGGCGAAGCGACCGGAATAGCCGAAGAGCCCGCCGTCGAGGTGGCCGCCTACCCCTCCTTCGGCGAGGTGGAGCTTGAAGAAGTTGCACCGGAAGCGTTTGAGGCCCCCGCCTTGCCAATGGCGGAAGAAGAAGAGGCCCCCGAGCTCTCCCTCGGCGAAATCGAGTTAGGCGAAGAGGTTTCGCCTGCCGCCCAGGCCACCGAGCCGGAAACGGCGAAAGAGGTAGAAACGGCAGAGCCGGAAATCCTGGCCAAGGCCGCCGAGCCGGTGGCGGAAGAAGCGGCCCCCGAGGCCGCCGAACCCCTCAAGGAAGAAAAGCCCGCCGGTTTCTTCAAATCGCTCTTCGCCTCGATCAAGGGCAAGGAAGAGCCGCCTGAAGAGACCCGCAAGGAAGAGATAGAGGCGATAGGCCTTGAGCTTGAGCCCTTTTTCGGCGAACCCGCCGAGCAAAAGAGCGAGCAGCCCCCCGAAGCGGCCCTTGAGCTGGAGCCATCGGCCCTGCCTGAGGCTGAAGAGTATGGAAAGGGAGGATTTTTCGGAGAAGAGGAGGAGCAATACCCCTTCGAGACTCCCGCCCAGGCGGCGATGTATCCGCCCGAAAAGCCCTTCGCGCCGCAAGTGGCCGAACCGGTCGCGGAGGAGGATGTTTTCACCTTGCCCGAGCTCGCCGAAGAAGCTCCAGCCGCCGAGCCGGAACCTGAAGAACCAGCGCTTGCGGCTGAGCCCGCCGCCGAAATAGCCGAAGAGGATATCTTAGCCGATCTTGAGGAGATAGAGGTTCCCCCGCCCGCCCTGAGGCTGGTTGAGGAGCCCCTTCCCGCCGAGGCCGAGCCCGAGGCCGAGTTCGTCCCGCCGGAGGAGTTCGGGGAGCTGGAGCTGGAAGAGCCCGAAGCTCCGGTCGAGGAACTTTCCTTCGAAGAAGCCGAAGAGGAGGTGGAGGAAATATCCTTCGAGGAGCCGTCGGCTCCCCCCGCCGAGCCAGAAACAGTTTCCTTGGACCTGGCCGCCATCGAGGCGGGCCTTGAAGAAGACAAGGAGTTTTTCTCCTCCGAACCCGAGGTGGAAGAAGAGCCGCAGGCGGTTCACTTCGATTTCGCCTCCGCCGAGAGCGAGCTTAAAATCGAAGGACTGCTCCCGAAAAACGAGGCGGCCACAGCTTATCAGGCCGCGCCCGCGATCGGCCACGCCGCCCATGACCTTGATTTCGACGAACTGGACGGCGCGCTCGGCGAGCTTGAGGGGTTCACCCCCGACTTCAGGCCGTCGGGCGACGGTTTCGACGACGGACTGGGCGAAGACATAGACTTCGGAAGCCTTAAGGCCGATGTGAAAATCGGCGTGGCGGACAACGTGGTTGCGGGCGGCGTCGGCTCAAAAGACCTTTTGCCCGACCCCTTCACCGACGACTCCTGGGGAGGCTTTGGGGAGGAGGAGCTTGAACCCTCCACAAGAAACACCCGCCTTCCTTCGGGAAACCAAAACAAGAGCTAGCAAGGGTCCCTTGCCGAATTAAAATCCGGCGACCCGCGCCAAAGCGGGTCGCCTTATCGTTTTAGCCCATGAGGAATCAAGATGTCCGAACCCACCAAGATAGAAGGAACCTACTCACCCCGCGACTACGAGCAAAAATGGTACTCGCTCTGGGAGGAGAAGGGCTATTTCCACGCCGACGAGACGAGCCAAAAGCCGCCCTTTTCGATAGTTATACCCCCGCCCAACGTAACTGGCATACTGCACATGGGCCACGCCCTCAACAACACCCTCCAGGACGTGATGACGCGCTACAAGCGCATGGACGGCTACGCCGCGCTCTGGATGCCGGGGACCGACCACGCGGGCATAGCCACCCAAAACGTGGTGGAGCGCAAGCTAAAGGCCGAGGGCAAGACCCGCGAAGACCTTGGCCGCGAGAAATTCATCGAGCGCGTCTGGGAGTGGAGGGGCGACTACGGCGGCACCATCGTAAAACAGCTAAAGCGCCTCGGGGCCTCCTGCGACTGGGAGCGCGAACGGTTCACGATGGACGAGGGGCTTTCCCGCGCCGTGCGCGAGGTTTTCTGCACCCTTTACGAAGAAGGGCTCATCTACAAGGGCAGCTACATCATCAACTGGTGCCCGCGCTGCAAAACCGCGCTGGCCGACGACGAAGTTGAGCACGAGGATTCAAAGGGCAACCTCTGGAACCTCAAATACCCCCTTGAGGACGGCTCGGGCTTCGTCGTCGTCGCCACTACCCGCCCCGAGACGATGCTGGGCGACACCGCCGTCGCCGTCCACCCCGAGGACGAGCGCTACAAGGCCCTAATAGGCAAATACGTGGTCCTGCCGGTGGTAAACCGCCGCATCCCGATAATCGCCGACGATTTCGTAGACCCGGCCTTCGGCTCCGGCGCGGTCAAGGTCACTCCCGCCCACGACCCCAACGACTTCGCCATGGGCCACCGCCATAAGCTGGAGTTCCTCCGCGTGATAGGCGAGGACGGCTCCATGACCGCCGAGGCCGGCCCCTATGCGGGGATGGACCGCTACGAGTGCCGCGAAAGGCTCGTCGCCGCCCTCACCGTCGAGGGAATCCTCCTCGGCGTCGAGGACCACGCCCACGCCGTAGGCGGCTGCTACCGCTGCCGCACCGTAATAGAACCGCTAATCTCCGAGCAGTGGTTCGTCAAGGTCGCCCCCCTCGCCAAAAAAGCGGTGGAGGCGGTCGAAAAGGGCGATACGAAGATAATCCCCGACCACTGGAAAAAAACCTATTACCACTGGATGGAAAACATCCGCGACTGGTGCATCTCGCGCCAGATCTGGTGGGGCCACCGCATACCCGCCTTCAACTGCCCCGATTGCGGCCAGATGACCGTCTCACGCACCGACATAACCTCCTGCCCCAAGTGCGGCTGCGAAACTATAACGCAGGAGCACGACGTCCTGGACACCTGGTTCAGCTCCGCCCTCTGGCCCTTCTCCACAATGGGCTGGCCCGACGAGAGCGCCACACTTAAAAAATTCTACCCAACCAGCCTTCTGGTCACCGGCTTCGACATCCTATTCTTCTGGGTCGCCCGCATGATGATGATGGGGATATGGTTCCAAAAAGAGGTCCCCTTCCGCGACGTCTACCTCCACGCCCTCCTCCGCGACGAGCAGGGGAGAAAGATGAGTAAGTCGCTGGGCAACGCCCTCGACCCCATAGAGCTCATAGACGAGTTCGGGGCCGATGTCCTTCGCTTCACCCTCGTCGCCTTCGCCGCCCAGGGGCGCGACATAAGGCTCTCAAAGGGGCGCTTCGAGGGCTACTACCGCTTCGCCAACAAAATATGGAACGCCGCCCGCTTCATCTTCATGAACCTTGAGGATTTCGACAAAAACGCCCCTGAAATACCCTTCGGAGACCTCTCGGCGGCTGACCGCTGGATAATAGGCCGCTTCGAGGAGACCTCAATAAAAGTGCGCGAAGCGCTCGACGGCTACTACTTCAACGACGCCGCTGGCGAGGTCTACAAATTCCTCTGGAACGAGTTTTGCGACTGGTACGTTGAGATGGCCAAGCGCCCCCTCTACGCCAAGGACAACCCCCGGGGCCGCCTCGCCGCCCAGCAGACCCTCATACGCGTCTTCGACGGCATCCTCAGGCTCATGCACCCCTTCATGCCCTTTCTCTCCGAGGAGCTTTGGCAAAAACTGCCGTGGCCCGCGTGGCTGGGCAAGCGCGAGGAGAGCCTCGTCATCGCCCGCTTCCCCAAGGCGGGCGACTATAAAATCGACGCGCAGGCCCTTCTTGGAATCGAGAAGATAAAAGAGGCGGTCAGCGCCATAAGAAACGTGCGCGGCGAGATGAACGTGCCTCCCTCCCGCAAGGTCGCGGCGATAATACAGGGCGACAAGGCCTCCGCCGACGCCATCGCGGCCCAAAAAGACTACCTAATCGCCCTCGCCTCCTGCGAATCGGTCCAGTTCATCGCACCCGACGCGCCAAAACCCGCCCAGTGCGCCGCCGCCGTGGCCGCCGGGGTGGAGATTTTCCTGCCGCTGGCGGGGCTTGTTGACCTTGCCGAAGAGGAAAAGCGCCTCAAAAAAGAGATAGAGAAAATCGAGACGGACCTTGGCAAGGTCACCGCCAAACTCTCGAACCCCAACTTCGCCGACAAAGCCCCCGCCGAGGTGGTGGCTAAGGAAAAGGGGCGCGAAGAAGAGCTTAACGCCGCCCTTTTAAAGCTGCGCGCAAGCCTTTCGCGCATAACTGGGAGCTGAAGATGGATTTCCCAGCCCTCGCCGCCGACCGCCTCATAAAAACCGCCCTCGCGGAAGACGTGGGCGAAGGCGACGTCACCACCCTCTTCACCGTACCCGCCTCGGCGCGCTCCTACTGCCTGCTGGTGGCGAAAGAAGACACGGTTCTGGCGGGCCTTCCCGCCTTTTTGCGGGTCTTTTCGCTTTTGGAGCCAGAAAGCGAAATAAAGTGGAGCCTCCTTAAAAAAGAGGGGGAAGAGGTAAAAAAGGGCGAGACGATTTTAGAGGGAGAGGGCAACTCGCGCCTGCTGCTGACCGGCGAGAGGACCGCGCTGAACATCCTCCAGCGGCTCTGCGGCATAGCGCAGATGTCCCGCCGCTGGTCGGCGGAGCTTTCCGGCGCAAAAACCCTTCTGGTCGACACCCGAAAAACCACCCCGGGGATTCGGGCGCTTGAAAAGTACGCGGTGCGCGTCGGCGGGGCCAAAAACCACCGCTTCGGCCTTTATGACGGCGTCCTGATAAAGGAAAACCACATACGCGCCGCCGGTTCCATAAAAAGCGCCGTCGCGGGCGCTAAAAAAGG
>SRXB01000167.1 GCA_009724975.1 bacterium
TTGCAAAAATCCTTACCGGCTACTTCGCCACCCCGTTTAAAAGCGATTTTAATGTCGAGGCAAGCATCTCGCCGCGGTAGGGCTTCGCAACGACCGCCGAAAAGCCGTGTTCGGCGAAACTAGCCATCACGGGGTCCTGCGAATAGCCGCTTGAGACTATCGCCTTCACCCCCGGGTCGATCTTGCGGATCTCCCTTACCGCCTCTTTGCCGCCCATTCCTCCCCTTATCGTCAGGTCCAGGATAACAGCGTCGAAGGGTTTTCCCCTGCGCATGGCCGCGGTATACATCTCAATGGCCTCCTCGCCGTTTTTGGCCTGCGAGGCTGTGTAGCCCAGATGTCCAAGAAGGTCTGCGACCAAAGAGAGCACTATCTCGTCGTCATCCATTACGAGAATATTGCCCTGCCCCCGCTGGTACTCTCTGGCCGAGGCCATTTGCTCCACTTCCTGCGCCTTGCCCGGGTCAGCCGGCAGGAAAATCCTGAAAACCGCCCCGTGGCCGAGGGAGCTTTCCACCTTGACCGCCCCGCCGTGGCCCTTGGCCACCGAATAGACGGTTGAAAGACCAAGGCCGATGCCGCCTGTCTTGGTGGTGAAATAAGGGTCGAAAACACGGTCGATGTTTTCCGGCGAGATGCCGGCCCCCTCGTCGGCGATAGAAATTTCTATATAACTGCCCGCCCCTAGGGTCGGCGGCAGGACGTCCGCCTCTTCGAGCCCGATGTTTTTCCCCGATACGTAAATCTTTCCGCCGTTTGGCATCGCCTGGACGGCGTTGAGGACGATATTCTGAATTATCTGGTCGATCTGCCCCGAATCGGCGGTTATCGTCCAGAGGTCTGGCGCCATGTCTACTATGTAAGAGCAGTTAGATCCGGAAGAGGCGAAAGCCACCGCCTCTCTTACCACTGGCTCAAGCTTCATGGGCCTCTTGACCGGCGAGCCTCCCCGCGAAAAAGCCAGCAACTGTTGCGTCAGCCCCTGCGCCCTTACCGCGGCCCGCTCGGCCTCGGTAAGCTTGGATTCGATGGGAAGCCCCTCCTTCTCGTAAAGGCGGGCCAGGGAGATGTTCCCCAGTATGCCGGTAAGGAGGTTGTTGAAGTCGTGCGCTATTCCGCCCGCCAGAAGGCCGACCGATTCAAGCCGCTGGGCCTTGTTGAACTCCGCCTCCAGCACCTTTTGGCTGGTTACGTCCCTGAATATGCCGCGAAAGTAGGTGGGCTGGGAGGAGGAGATGGCCATGGTGATGTTGCCGTCGAGGTCGACCGTTCCGCCGGACTTTTTCACGAAAGAGGTTTCAATTCTGACGAACTCCGCGCCCTGCCTGAGTTTTTCCATCGCCCTTATGTAGTCGCGGCGGGCCGGAGGGCTGATGAAATCGATCAGGCTCATTTTTCTTATTTCATCTTCCGAGTACCCCAAAGTCCTCAGCCACTGGTTGTTTACGTATAAAATCTCCCCTTCGGGAGTAACCGCCTGAATGAGGTCGTTGGCGTTCTCGAAAAGGTCGCGAAAGCGCCTCTCGGAAGCCTCCAGCGATTCCATCGAGCGGATTTTATCGGTTATGTCCGAGTAGGTGAGGACTATGTGCTCTACTCTGCCGCTATCACCCATAATTGGAGTGGCGATAATCTTGAAAATCCTGTTGTTGATGCAAAACTCGTTGTTGAAGACCTGCCTTTTCTCCTCGAAAGCGCGGTAAAAGGAGCATCTTTCGGGCGGCCCATCCTGGGCGCATATGCCTTCGTAGCATCGCATGCCGTTTTTTAGGCCGAAAAACTCCTCCGCGGTGGAATTGTGAGAGATTATCCGCATGGAGCTGTCGGTTACGACTATGGCTACGCCGGTGGAGTCGAAGACTGCCTTTTGCTCGTCAAGCGCCAGCCCCAGCCTGGTGTTTGTCTGGTGAAGGTTTTCGACTATCTGCTCGAAGGACCCGGCGATAACCCCTATGGGGTCTGTCTCAAGAAGGCTTTCGGGCTCAAGCTCCTCGTCGGCCAGGGGGGCCGTGCCGATGGCCTTGAGCATTCGGTTGGTGGATTTCTTTAGGTAGCCGCAAAGAGCCTCGTTGCGCTCCTTGAGCCTTTTGTTTTCGGCGAGAATCTCTTCAGCCGAGGATGTTTTTTCGGTTTCGTTCAATTTTCAATCCCCGAAATGCAAATTTAATGGAAAATCAGCTTTTGGCGCGAATTTCTATGCGGTAGTGCCCCTTTTCGTCGAGGACTACGGCTTCGTAGCCCATGTTCTCGGCGGCGGTGGGTATGGTTCCGGTGGCGCTTCGGTTGTTTGTAAGGACTACAACCCTTATTTCTCCGGTGCGGAGGCGGTCTTTCAGGCTATTGAGTTCTTTGAGGGTGGAAAGGAGGGTGGAGGGACATATCTGCCCCCTTATGTCGAGAACGATTTCTTCCTGGCTTTCCGACATGACTTCCTCCTGAATAAAAGCGCGAATTGGCGCGTCAGCCCAACCGCGAAATCACCTTTGCGCCCAGGTATGCGCCCGGCACCAGGCCAAGGGTGAAGAGGAATGACGACAATGCCCAGACGGGGATGCCGCCAAAAAGTTGCCAGACCAGGCATCCACCCGCCATTCTGGCCCCTATCCCTAGCAATATACCCCCCGAAAGTGCGAAAAGATACTGTTTATAGGGGACCTTCAGGTGAAATTCGAAATCCCCGGCGCTCTTTGCACCGACGAAGCCGCCTAGCGTCACCGCCGCCAGAAGGGCGAATACAGCCGTGGAACCCTCGTCCCACACGTTGTTGTAGCCCCAGTTTATCATGCCGCCCTGTACCGGCAAATCCATCTTGATGATGTTGGAGAAAAAGGCGTTGGACGCCACGTGCGCGGGGCTGAAGGCGGCTTCGGCGTAGGCCGCCAGCTTGGCGGCGCCCGAAGCGGTCGGTATCGGCAGCCCTATGGAAACCACGGAGACGGCCTCGGCGGCGGCCAGAAAAATGGCCGCCTTCCAGGGCTGGATGAAGCCGCGCGAGTGTTCCCTTACATCCCAGAGGCCGCTTTGGCGCCAGCGCAGGAA
Source organism: bacterium (assembly GCA_009724975.1). Lineage (GTDB taxonomy): Bacteria > Desulfobacterota > Deferrisomatia > Deferrisomatales > BM512 > SCTA01. Next base: position 3,040 of record SRXB01000167.1, read on the forward strand.
AAGCGCGGCCAAAAGCGCGGTGGCTGGTATGGAGAGGTAGAGTGGGGGGAGTCCTAGGAGTTTGGCAAGGGTAAGGCTGTCGGAAAATTTCGTCGCCTTCACCAGCGAGGACATGAACGGGGTGATTTCGGCGTAAATGCCCACGCCGGTTATAAAACCGGCAATCGAAGCAAGTTGAACCCCCTGGCCGGACCCTAGCCGCCAGAATATCCCGATTGTGCAACCGCCCGCCAGCACCATGCCGACGCCGAAGACTACCCCTCCCGCGAAGGCCAACGGCGAGGGGGGAGGAAAAAGCAGGTAGGGCGCGAGCCCCGCAATGCGCATGAGTTCAAAGGGAATGGCCAAAACGGCGAGCGCAAGCAAAAGGGGGCGCACAAGGCGCTTTGAGCCGAAGAGGAAATAATCCCTGAAAATGGAGGAGAGGCAAAAGTCGGAGCGATATGCGAAAAAACCGAAGATAAAACCCGCCAGGGCCATGCCGGACGCTATGCGGATCTCAAATTCCATTCGCGCTCCTTTACATAACCAGAGTACTTTGAGATATAGAAATTATAGCACCGGCGCAATGCTCATACAAAAAACAAAAAACCGGCGAAAAGCGAGAAAATAAAGATGGCAAAAGGCACGCAACCCTCTGTCGACGTGGTGGCGGGCGTTATTTTCAGGCATGGGCTGATACTTATCGCCAGGCGCAACCCCGGCGGCCCTCACGGAGGGCTTTGGGAGTTCCCGGGCGGGAAGGTGGAGCCTGGGGAATCGCCGGAGGAGGCGCTAGCCCGCGAGCTTTTGGAGGAGCTTGGCGCGCATGTGGCCGTTTTGGGGCTGATGAAGGAAGTCATCCACAGCTATCGGCACGCAACCATACGGCTTTTGGCCTACCGCTGCGAAATCGCCGCTGGCGAACCCTCTCCCCTCGAATGCGCGGAGCTGAAGTGGGTTGAGCCGAGGGATCTTTCCAATTACGAAATGCCGGAGGCCGACGGCCCGATAAGGAATTTTCTGGCCGACGAAAAGGGCTAAAGCGAGGCGTGGATCTGCTCGTAGGAGACCCTGCCCTCAAGCGCCTTCATCATACCGTCGTGCAACATGGTCTTAAGGCCGGCCTTTCGGGCGACATCCTCGGCTTTTTCCGGACTTGGCGGCTCCATGATTATCTTCTGGAGGGTTTTGCCGGAGGGGAAGAACTCGAAGATGCCGATATTCCCGACCCTTCCGGTTTTGCCGCAGTTTTTGCACCCGGAGGCGCGGTGGAGGAGGGGGTCGTCAATGCCGGTGAGAGAGGCAAGCTCTTCGCGGACCTGCTCGACGGGCTCATAGGGCTGGGCGCAGGCGGGACAGAGCATCTCCACAATCCTCTGGCCCATCACTCCGATGATGGAGGAGGCCAGTATCGCCGGAGAGATGCCGGAAGCGGCCATTTTGGCGACGAAGCCAAGGGCGCTCTTCTCCTTGGCGCGCGCCAGCACCAGCGAACCGCCGAGCGCGGCGTAAATCGCCGAGCGCATGGCGATGGGGGATGATGCGTCCTCTATCAGAAGTATGTCGGTGTCCTGCCCGAGCAAAATCCTAAGGCTCTCACCTTGGTCTACGTTGGTGGTGCGGTCGGGATCGACCTGCAAAATACCCTGCATGCGGACCTTGGGGATGCGCTCATAGGCTATCGCGAGCGAATCTGGTTTTTTTATCTCTTTCAGTGTCGCGTACATGGTTGTGGTGACGCCGCTCATCCCGGGGGCGACGTAAAGAATCAGGCCGTGCTTTCGGGTTATTACCTTGCGGTAGTTCTGGAGCATCTTGGGGGTGAACCCGAGGTCGCCCAGCCCCAGGACCTCAGCGTCGGGCTCCTTGACGCAGGAAATCACCAGATGCTCGCCCTCGTGCGTAGGCATGCCGGTTATGGAAAACCTGTATTGGCTCCCCGCGACCTTTGCGTTGAAGGCGCCTTCGAAGGGCGCGCCCTCCACGCTGTATACCCCGGCGCGTATCTTCAGGAT
>SRXB01000498.1 GCA_009724975.1 bacterium
AAGCTGCCTTGAGCAAAAGTTCCTCCCCATCCCGAGCCGGTTGAATTGGGCGTGGTTTGGGTAAATTATCCTAAGGCCGTCGCCCGCTGGCGGGTTTTGCCGGAAAGGCGGGGCGGCAAAGGGCCTTTCAAGCGCCAAGGGTGGCCCTCTCGGCCACAAGGCGGCGAAGCGAGCCGAAGGTGGCGAAGGCCCGGACCTCGTCGGGGTTAAGCGGGTCGATGAAGACTCCCAGGCGCGCCTCAAGCGCTATTATGAGGTCTATCAGGGCCACCGAATCCAGTCCGACATCCTCCCGAAGCCTGTCTGCGTCTTTAATTGAAGAACAATCGGTCTCGCCCCACGAAACTTCCGCTATCATCTCCTTGAGTTTTTTCTCAACCGCGCAGATTTCACCCGCCATTGTCCCCCCATATCCCTCCGGAAAGCTCCAAGGAGCCGTTTTTGTATATAATTTCCGCCGGAAAACCGCGTGAAAGGAAGCGCCCCGGACTCGCGGTGGGGCAATAGGCCCCCGCGAGGTAGAACTTGATTAGGTCGCCAGCTCTGGGGTTTGGCAAAAGGGCGTTGGCGGCGAGCCTGTCCATCGGGGTGCACAGTGGGCCGCAGATTGTGTATATATCTTCGCCGCGCCGCTTGCCGACCATGGCGATTGGCGGGTGTTTCGCCCCCCAGAAGGCGTCGCGCCCGCCTATTGAGTTTATTCCACCGTCCAAAAGCACGTATTTGCGGCCATGGACCTTCTTGACGTCGAGCACTCGCGCCACCATCACCCCAGCCTCGGCGGTGAGAAAGCGCCCCGACTCCACCGCAAGCTTCTCGCACCAGGGATGGTCTTTGAGATAGGCGGAAAAAATCGGTTTAAGTAGGGTTCCCAGTGTTTCCATGTCAAGGCGGGACTCGCCCGGGTAGAGAGGCACGCCGAAGCCGCCGCCCGCATCGACAAAGGAGAATTTGCGTGCGGTCTTTTTCTCCATGAGGTCGGCCTCGTCCACCATCTTTTTGAGGTTTTCGGCGACAATTCGGGGGTCAAGTATCCGCGTGCCCAAAAAACCGTGCAGCCCGTCTATCTTGACCTGCTGTACCGAGAGGAGGCGGGCCGCCGTGGCGGAATCGACGCCGAATTGCGTCCAGCCCCCCATGGAG
>SRXB01000010.1 GCA_009724975.1 bacterium
TGTAGGTCAGGTGAAAGAACCCCGGGATGACCGGCAGCGCTTCTTTTTAAAAAATCACGAAAATGTAAAGTTGCCGGAGCCATCTTGCTTTGAGGCGAAAATTTCAACGGGCGGAAACTGAGCCAAGGAGATATTCCTTGAGCAACCTTTGCGACAAAAAACTTAAAATGCTTTACCGGGTAAGTCGCTTCATAGGAGAGGCGCTTAATCTGGACAAAGCCCTAAGCGACCTTCTTACGGCCATGAGCGAATCTCTCGCCATGAAGAGAGCAACCGTCGTTCTTCGCGCCGAAGGATCTCAAACCCTATCTATCCGCGCCTCCTGTGGCCTGACCTCCCAAGAGATTGGGCGTGGAGTCTACCAGTTTGACGAAGGGGTAACAGGCAGGATATTCAAAACCGCCAAGCCCTACATTGTACCCGACATAAATTGCGACCCCCTCTTTCTTAACAAGACAGGGGCGAGGGGGCAGGGAGTCTGCAGGGTCTCCTTCATCGGCGTGCCGATAATGCTTGGCGGTGAACCCATAGGTGTGCTTAGTGTTGACAGGCTCTTCGGCGATAACATCAGTCCTGACGAAGACGTGGAGTTTTTGACAATTCTGGCCGCACTCATCGCCCAGCTTGTGAACATAAACAAGCAAGTGGTGGACCGTGAGGAAAAATTGGTTCGCACGGTAAGGTCGCTAAAGGCTGAAATATCAGAGAAATACGAGGATTTCTTCATGGTGGGCCAAAGCCGCGTCATGAGGGATATCCAATTTCTTGCGACCAAGGTGGCAAGCAGCAAGGCCACCGTTCTCCTTCTTGGCGAATCGGGAACCGGCAAGACACTTATAGCCCGAATCATCCACGAGATGAGTCAGAGGGCCGATAGACCCTTCGTTAAGCTCAACTGCGCCGCCATACCTGAAAACCTTCTCGAATCGGAGCTTTTCGGTTATGAGAAAGGGGCTTTTACCGGCGCCGCCAAGGTAAAAGCCGGAAGAATAGAGGAGGCCGAGGGGGGTACCCTCTTTCTGGATGAGGTCGGAGAACTCCCGCTGCTTTTGCAGACCAAGCTCCTGCGTTTCCTGCAGGAAAAAGAATTCGAAAGGCTTGGCTCCAACCGTACTCGGACTGTAGATGTGCGTGTAATCACAGCCACCAACAAGGTTTTAACTGATGCGGTAAGGTCCGGCTCATTTCGCGAAGATCTCTATTATAGGCTTAATGTCTTCCCCATCATGGTCCCTGCCCTACGCGAGAGGACTGATGACATACCTATTTTGCTTAGCCACTTCCTCAACAAGTTTGCAAAGGAGTACAACCGTCCCCTCTCTCTCTCCGAAAAAGCTTTGGAAGCGCTGACGCATTACGCCTGGCCCGGAAACGTGCGGGAGATGGAAAATCTCGTGGAGCGGCTCGCAATACTATGCGAAGAAAAGGAAATTGGCCTGACTGACCTGCCGGATCACATCCTGGGCCGCAAAGTTAAGGCAGTTCAGGCGGATGAGAGAGAAAGCGGTTCCCCTAAACTGGAAGAATTGGAGAAGGTCGAGGTTCTTGAGGCTCTCAGGCGAAACGGCTGGGTGCAGACGGGGGCGGCCAATGAGCTTGGGCTCACCCTTCGTCAACTCGGCTACCGCATAAAAAAGTTCGGCTTAGAAGAGGAGGTTTTCAGGGGGAAACGGTTCCCCAAAGCATAAGTCAGCAGTAAACTACCTGCCTATTTCATCCAAAAAAAGCCCTCATTAGACGGAGGGCTTTTTATTTTGTACAAGCCTTGTCGCATCTTCCTTTTTGTAGATTCTACAATTCTAAATTTGTAGATGAAAACTCCCATCCCTTCCCAAAAGAAGCCCCAAAAATAAAATACATAATAATTACAAGCACTAACAGCATGGCCGCGCCTGTTTTTTGCGATTGGCACGACGGTTGCTATTAAAGAATGCGAAGGCGAAACGCTTTAACCAAGTCTTGAATTGGCAAAAGCCCCTGCTCTTGAAAAGGAGAAGACATGTCGGACGAGAAAAGAACCCCATCGCCTGAGGAGGCGAAACAAAGACTCCTCGCAAGGTACCCGGCCAAGGTGGCCAGAAAAAGAGCCCAGCAGATAGTCATCAACCACGCCATCGAGGGCGGCAAGGTGCCAGAGATAATGTCCAACGCCCGCACGATACCGGGCGTCATCACCCAGCGCGGCTGCACCTACGCAGGGTGCAAGGGCGTCATACTCGGCCCAGTGCGCGACATCCTCACCATCACCCACGGACCAATCGGGTGCAGCTTTTACAGCTGGCTGACGAGGCGAAACCAGACCCGCACCCAAAGCCCTGACGAAGCCAACTACATCACCTACGCCCTCACCACGGACATGCAGGAAGAAGACATCGTCTTCGGCGGCGAAAAGAAGCTCAAGGCCGCGATACGCGAGGCCTATGAAATCTTCAACCCCAAGGCGATTGCGCTCTGCTCGACCTGCCCCGTGGGGCTAATCGGTGACGACGTTCACTCCGTCGCCCGTGAAATGAAGGCGGAGCTCGGAATAAATATATTCGCCTTCTCCTGCGAGGGCTACAAGGGCGTAAGCCAGTCGGCGGGCCACCATATAGCCAACAACGGCGTATTCACCCACGTCGTAGGCACCGACGACAACGGCAAAAAGGGTAAATTCAAAATTAATATGCTGGGTGAGTACAACATCGGCGGAGACGCTTTCGAGATCGAGCGCCTTTTGGAAGAGTGCGGAATAACGATGGTAGCCTCTTTTTCAGGCAACGCCACCTACGATCAGTTCGCCACCGCCCACACCGCCGACCTCAATTGCATCATGTGTCACCGATCCATCAATTACATGGCGGAGATGATGCAGACCAAATACGGCATCCCCTGGATAAAGGTCAATTTCATCGGCGCCAGCGCCACCGCCAAGTCGCTACGCAAGATCGCCCAGTACTTCGACGATGAGGAACTCAAGGCCAAGGTAGAGGAGGTCATCGCCCGCGAAATGCCCGAAGTGCAGAAGGTGTCCGCCGAAGTGAAGCCCCACACCGAAGGCAAGACCGCGATGCTCTTCGTCGGCGGCTCCAGAGCCCACCACTACCAGGAGCTTTTTGAGGAAATCGGGATGAAGGCGGTCGCCGCGGGCTACGAATTCGGCCATCGCGACGATTACGAGGGCAGGGAGGTGCTTCCCTTCATAAAGATCGACGCCGACAGCCGCAACATCGAGGAGTTGGACGTACATCCCGACGCGGTTGCATTCAAACCCAGGAAGACCGAGGAGCAGCTAGCCAACCTCAAGGCTGGAGGCCTCTCCTTCTCCGAGTATGAAGGAATGATGCGCCAGATGCAGGATGGCAGCCTCACCATCGACGACATCAGCCACTACGAGACCGAGGTTTTGCTCGAAACTTACAAGCCCGACATCTTCTGCGCAGGCATAAAGGAAAAGTACGCCGTGCAAAAGAGCGGCGTGCCCTTAAAGCAACTCCACAGCTACGACTACGGCGGCCCCTATGCGGGCTTCAAAGGCGCGATCAACTTTTACAAAGACATCGACCGCATGACCTCTAACCCGATCTGGGGGCACCTGAAGGCCCCGTGGCAGAAGGGGCCGGAAGTTCCGGCGGTTTACGTGGCGGCATAAGTTAAAAAAGGAGCCTCAAAATGTTTCTCAGGCACACGACGACAGATATCAAGGAGAGGGGAACCCTCTCGATAAACCCGGCCAAGACCTGCCAGCCCATCGGCGCGATGTACGCGGCGCTCGGCATCCATGGATGCCTTCCCCACAGCCACGGCTCGCAGGGGTGCTGCTCTTACCACCGTTCGACTCTCACAAGGCACTACAAAGAGCCCGTTATGGCAGGCACCAGCTCCTTCACCGAGGGCGCGTCAGTCTTCGGCGGCGGCGCAAATCTGGTAGCGGCCATAGACAACATCTTCACCCTCTATTCGCCCGACGTCATCGCCGTACACACAACCTGCCTTTCCGAGACGATAGGCGACGACGTACCCTCCTTCGTGCATCAGGCCAAGATGAAAGGGTCTATACCCGAAGGCAAGTATGTCATCCATACCAACACGCCCAGCTACGTCGGTTCGCATGTCACCGGCTTCGCCAACATGACGAAGTCGATGGTCGACTACTTCTCCGAGTCCACGGGAGAGGCGAGGGATCAGATCAACATCATACCCGGCTTCGTCGATCCCGCTGACATGGCGGAGATAAAGCGTATAGCCGCGATGATGGAAGTGAAAATAGTGATTTTCCCCGACACCTCCGGCGTCCTCAACGCTCCCCAGACCGGCGTGCACCACATGTACCCCGAGGGCGGCGTGACGGTTCCCCAGCTTATATCCACCGGCGACTCCAGAGCGACACTTGCGCTTGGACAAGTAGCTTCGGCCCCCGCGGGCGAGGCGCTCAACTCCAAGTGCAAGGTCCCCCTTGAGATACTTGACCTCCCGATAGGCCTTCTGGCAACCGACCGGTTCATCAACGCGCTGAGGACAGCGGCTGGCGTCGAGGTGCCCGAGTCGGTAAATGACGAGCGCGGCCAGCTCATCGACATCGTCACGGACATGGAGCAGTACTTCCACGGCAAGCGCGTTGCCCTTGCCGGAGACCCAGACCAACTCGTCGCCCTTACCGAATTCCTGATAACCCTTGGCATGGTGCCCGCCCACATCGTCACCGGCACCCCCGGCAAGGCTTTCGAGAAGAAGATCGAGGAAATCACCGCCAAGTGCCCCGTGAAAGTCAACGTCAAGGCGGGCAGTGACCTCTTCCTCCTCCACCAGTGGATCAAGAACGACCAAGTGGACCTGATAATCGGCAACACCTACTGCAAATACATCGCCCGCGACGAAGACATCCCCCTTATACGCGTAGGCTTTCCCATTGTGGACCGCATCGGCCACATTTACTCCCCCATAGTCGGCTACAAGGGCGGAATACGACTTCTGGAGAAAATTCTTGATGCCATCCTCGACAGGCAGGACCGCGATGCGGGCGAAGAGAATATCGAACTGGTCATGTAACAGCAAAAACCAAAAATAAATCTTAGCGCCGCAAGTGCGCGTCAGGAGATCAAAATGCGTAAAGTTGCAATCTACGGAAAAGGCGGAATCGGCAAATCCACAACCACACAGAACACGGTGGCGGGTCTGGCCGAGATGGGAAAAAAGGTAATGGTGGTCGGCTGCGATCCCAAGGCCGACTCCACGCGGCTACTCCTCGGCGGGCTGGCTCAGAAGAGCGTTCTGGACACCCTAAGGGAAGAGGGCGAGGACGTTGAGCTAGAAGACGTCAGCAAGGCAGGCTTTTCCAACACGGTCTGCGTCGAGTCGGGCGGCCCCGAGCCGGGCGTAGGCTGTGCGGGACGCGGCATCATTACTTCCATAAACCTCCTTGAGGCCCTTGGCGCCTACGAGGACGACAAGGGGCTCGACTACGTCTTTTACGATGTTCTCGGCGACGTCGTCTGTGGCGGCTTTGCAATGCCGATCCGCGAGGGCAAGGCCCAGGAGATTTACATCGTCGTCTCCGGCGAGATGATGGCCATGTACGCCGCCAACAACATCTGCAAGGGCATAAAGAAATACGCCGAGGCGGGCGGGGTGCGTCTGGGCGGCCTCATCTGCAACAGCCGCCTCGTGGACAATGAAAAGGAGATGATCGAGGCGCTGGCCCAAAAGCTCGGCACCCAGATGATCTATTTCGTTCCGAGAAACAACCTCGTCCAGCGCGCCGAGATCAACAGAAAGACGGTCATCGAGTACGACCCCACCGATCCGCAGGCCGATCACTACAGAAATCTCGCCCGCGCCATCGACGGCAACAAGATGTTCGTCATTCCCACCCCGCTCGAAATTCCAGAACTCGAACAGCTTCTTATGGATTACGGCCTCTTCGGCTAAGCCGTGGCCAAGAAAGGGAGAAACAGCGATGCTGATGATTAAAGCCATAGTTAGACCAGAAAAGAGCGCAGCGGTTATGCAGGCCTTGCTCGACGCCGGCTACCCGGCGGTGACCAAAGTCGAGGTGGCAGGGCGCGGCAAGCAGCGCGGCCTGAAGGTTGGCGAGGTCACTTACGACGAGATTCCCAAGGAGATGCTGATCGCGGTAGTTCACGACGCGGACAAGGATCTTCTCATCAAGACCATAACGATGGCCGCCAAGACCGGTACAAAAGGGGCCTTCGGCGACGGCAAGATCTTCGTCTCCCCGGTGGAGGAGGTCTACACCATAAGCAGCGGCGTAAAGGAAGCCTGAAAAAGGCGGGAGATATTATCATGAAAGAAGTTCTCGCCATTGTGCGCATGAACAAGATAAACGCCACCAAGGCCGCCCTCGCGGCGGCCGGGTTTCCCTCCATGACCGCGGTCAAGGTTATGGGAAGGGGCTCCAAACCGGTGGACTACGAGGTGATAAAGGCCATCTCCAGCGGCGACGAGCCTTCACCGGAGGCCCTCTCCACCCTCTCCATGGGGCCGCGCCTCATAGCCAAGAGGATGATAAGCCTGGTTGTTCCGGACGTTTCGGTTCCAGGCGTGGTCAAAATCCTCATCGAGACAAACCAGACAAAGAGCGCCGGCGACGGCAAAATCTTCGTCCTCCCCATTTCGGACGCCTACCGCGTCCGCACCGGCGAGGCTGGCGAGGCTGCAGTCAGCGAAATGGCGACCGCCTAAGGAGGGTAAAATGGAAAAACCTGCCATTCACATACTGGTATGCGGGAGCTTTCGGGGAACCGAGGCCAAAGGCGTATGTCACCAAAAAGGAGCGCAGGCTCTTCTTCCCTATCTGGAAGGAGAGATAGCCGACCGCGGCCTCGACGCGATGGTTTCCTCCACAAGCTGTCTGAAGGCTTGCGACCACGGGCCGGTGCTGGTGGTTTACCCGCAAGGGGATTGGTACGGAAAGGTGGACGAGGAGGCAATAGACGCGATACTCGATGCAATCGAAAACGGCGGCGTGGCCGAGGATTACCTGATTTAACCCAAGAAGGGCGCGGCGATGGAAGACGGGATACTTACACAGAGAAAAGGGCAGATTCACACAAAAGGCGAGGAGCCTTTCAGCATTAACTGCGACAAGGAATCACTCGCCGGGGCCGTAAGCCAGCGAGCCTGTGTTTTTTGCGGCTCCCGCGTAGTTCTCTATCCCATCGCCGACGCCTTGCACCTCGTCCACGGCCCGGTAGGTTGCGCGGCCTACACCTGGGATATAAGGGGCGCGCTTAGCTCTGGCCCGGAACTTCACCGCCTCTCCTTTTCCACCGACCTGAGAGAAAAGGATGTTGTCTTCGGAGGCGAAGACAAGCTTTACCGTTCGCTAATCGAGCTTGTCGATCGCTATGGCCCGAAGGCGGCCTTCGTCTACTCCACCTGCATAGTGGGAATAATCGGCGACGATCTTGAGGCCGTGTGCAAGCGTGTCGAGCGCGAAAAGGCCATTCCGGTGATACCTGTGCAGTCCGAAGGTTTCAAGGGCAACAAGCGCGCGGGCTATAACGCCGCCTGCCGCGCCATGATGACCCTCGTGGGTACGGGAGATATCTCCGGCATAAGCACGGTTAGCGTAAATCTCCTTGGCGATTTCAACCTCGCCGGGGAGATTTGGATTATTCGCGAATACTTGGAAAAGATGGGAGTCGAGGTGGTAGCGAACATAACCGGCGACGGCAGGGTCAACGACCTTCGCCGCGCCCACGGGGCCGCTCTTAACGTTGTGCAGTGCTCCGGAGCCACGATGGATCTCGCCAAGATGATGGCGGAGAAATATTCGACTCCCTTCGTGCGGGCTTCGTACTTCGGCATCGAGGACATGGCCGAGTCACTCTACCGGATAGCCGAATTTTTCGAGACAAGCTCACCAGGAATCATGGCTCGCACCCAGGAGCTGGTACGCGGCGAGATCGAAAAGCTTTTGCCCGTCATCGAGAAGTACAAGAAGGATTTGAAGGGCAAGAAGGCCGCGCTCTACGTGGGAGGGGCTTTCAAGGCTTTTTCCCTGATAAAGGCTTTCAGGCTTCTTGGAATGCAGGTAGTGGTGGCCGGCTCGCAGACCGGCACCGAGGATGATTACCGAGAGCTTCACGAGATAGCCGACAAGGGAACGATAATCGTGGACGACACCAACCCGCTCGAACTCGTCTCCTTCATAAAGGAAAAAGGCGTGGACGTGCTGGTGGGAGGCGTCAAGGAGCGGCCAATCGCCTACAAGCTCGGCGTCGGGTTTTGCGACCACAACCACGAGCGAAAGGAGGCCCTTGAGGGCTTTGTGGGCATGGCTAACTTCGCGGAGGAGATACACCGCACCGTGATGAGCCCGGTGTGGCGCTTCGTGCCCAGGGAGGAGAGCCTATGAGCGATTATGTTTCGACCACAAACGCTTGCAAGCTCTGCACTCCCCTAGGCGCATGCCTAGCCTTCAGGGGCGTGGAGGGCGCGGTCCCCTTCCTGCATGGTTCGCAAGGGTGCGCCACCTATATGCGTCGCTACATCATCAGCCATTTTCGCGAACCTATGGATATTGCCTCCTCCGCGCTCGGCGAGAAGCAGGCGATTTACGGCGGCGGCCCAAATCTCAAGCAGGGCATTGCCAACGTAGTGAAGAAATACGACCCGAAAATCATCGGCGTTGCCACCACCTGCCTGACCGAGACGATTGGCGACGACGTGCCGCACATCCTCCACGAGCTCGGGCGAGAGTGGGGGGGCGAAAAGCCGTTGCCCCTTCTCGTCAACGTCTCCACCCCTAGCTATCAGGGAAGCCACGTTGAGGGGTTCAACGCCACCATAAAGGCCATTGTCGACCAGCTGGCGCTTGAGACGGGCTCCGAGATCCCAGGCAGGGTCAACATCCTTCCCGGCCTTCTAAGTCCCGAGGACATCCGGCATTTGAACGAGATCTCCCGCGATTTCGGCTTTCATGCCACGATTTTGCCCGATTACTCCGAAACGCTGGACGGCCCTGCCAAGGCGGCTTACGAGACCCTGCCAGAGGGTGGCGCCCGGCTTGGCGAGATTAAAGAGATGTGCAGGGCGGCGATGACAATCGAATTCGGACGCTCTCTCATCGGGGGCGACTTCGCGGGCTCGGTGATCGGCAAGAGAAGCGGCAATAAAACCATTGGCATCGGCACGCCGGTGGGACTAAGGGAGAACGACGCTTTTTTCGGCGCCCTGGAAAAGACATCCGGCCTCAAGACTCCTCGCCCATACCTTCTGGACCGAGGACGCCTCATAGACGCCTACGTAGACGGCCACAAATACCTCTTCGGAAAGAGGGCCGTCATTTACGGAGAGGAAGATCTGGTAATAGCCCTCGCCTCTTTCCTCGCCGAAACTGGCATAGTCCCGGTTCTTTGCGCCACGGGGATAAAGAGCCCGTCGTTCAAAAACTCGATTGAGAGCGTTACCGAGGGGCTGGCTGCCGAAAGGCCGCTGGCCCTTGATGGCGTTGACTTTCACCAGATAAAGGAAACCGCCGAGAAGCTCTCGCCAGACATCCTTATTGGAAACTCCAAGGGGTACAAAATGGCCCGCGAGTGGAAGATCCCCCTCATTCGCGTGGGCTTTCCCGTCCATGACCGCTTCGGAGGGCAGCGCCTCCTGCACGTGGGCTATAGGGGGGCGCTGCGCCTTTACGATGAGATAACCAACGCGCTATTGGAAACTAAACAGGAATCCTCGTCCGTAGGGTACGGGTATCTGTGATTTTCAGGGCCGAGAGGCCCGAAGGGGTTTTCCCGATGGATACGGCGATAGATCTAACCAGGCACCCGTGTTTCAACGAAGAGGCTAAGGGCGTCTGCGGAAGAATCCACCTTCCGGTCGCACCCAAATGCAACATAAAGTGCAATTATTGCGACCGCAAGTATGACTGCGTCAACGAGTCCCGTCCCGGCGTCTCCTCCGCCGTTCTTGAACCGCGTCAGGCCCTCTCGTATTTCCGCGAGGTTGTGGCTCGCGAACCTTCCATAACAGTGGTGGGCATAGCGGGGCCCGGCGACCCGCTGGCGAACCCGGAGGAAACCTTCGAAACCATGGCTGGCATCAGGCGTGAATTCCCCGGAATGCTATTTTGCCTCTCTACCAATGGCCTCGCCCTGCCTCAGCATGTTGGAAAAATCGCCTCCCTGGGCGTCTCCCACGTCACCGTGACCGTAAATGCAGTGAACCCGGAAATAGGACAGCGCATTTACGCTTTCGTCAAGGACGGCAAGTTCATAAGCCGAGGCAGGGAAGCCGCCGAGCTTTTATGGGACAGGCAGCGCGAGGGCATAAAGGCCCTCAAGGAGCGGGGCGTAATTGTAAAGGTAAATACAATCCTGATTCCGGGAGTAAATGAGGACCACGTGGAGGAAGTCGCCAAGACGATGGCCGCTATGGGGGTGGATATTTTAAATGTGATGGCGATGGTTCCCAACGCAGGCACTCCCTTCGGGGAGCTTGGAGAACCGGGGCCGGAGATGATAGCCAAGGCAAGGGACGCCGCCGGAAATTACCTTCCCCAGATGCGCCACTGCCAGCGGTGCCGCGCCGACGCGGTAGGGCTTTTGGGCTGTGACAAGTCGCGGGAGTTCGCCGACCTTCTGGCAAGCTGCGCCGAGGAGCTTTATCTGGAAACCGAGGGCAAGCCTCACGTGGCTGTGGCAACCAGGGAAGGCTTATTGGTAAACCAGCATCTTGGCGAAGCCGAATCCTTCCAGGTTTGGGGCGAAGAGAATGGCAACTTCATGGTAATTGAAACGAGGGCCGCCCCTCCCAAGGGCGGTGGGATTGAGCGCTGGCGCGATCTGGCGGATATACTCTCGGATTGCCGGGCCGTTCTGGTTAGCGGCTTTGGTGAGATTCCAAACGGAATAATGACTGCCGAAGGGGTGCCGCCACTAGAGGTAAGCGGCTTCATCTCTCTGGCGCTTGAAGCGATCTATAATCGAAAGAGCCTAAAGCCCTTCAGGCGTCAGCGTTCCGGCGGATGCCGCAAGAATTTCGGCTGCGGGGGCGACGGCGGCGGCTGCGGCTAGGACGCGAGGCGAAGATGCAGCTTGAGAGCCTACACATAACGCAGGTCAACCGCATCAACGTCTCTTCTCGCTATCTTGCCCTCACCGCCTATAATGAAAACCCCATACCGCTAAGGATAGACGGAGTAAGGGAGAAACACCGCAAGCTTTTTATCGCGCTGGCTATCGCTAAGGGGATTAAGGAGCGCCGTAAAATGTTCCTGGGCTACCTTCGCTCCCTGCTGCTTACCAAAAACGACAATGAGGATAAAAAAAGGTTGCTGCGTGAGGGTTTTACCCGATTCCTCATAGGTTGGCACTGCGATTCCAACTCCGCCGAGGGGGCGATGCTCAAGGGCTGGGTTGAAAGCAGGTTCGGCCTTCGCCCCACCTTTCACCGCGCTCCCATGATATCGCGCGAATTTCCGGCTTACGCAAGATATGAGGATGACAGGGCCAGAATGTCTAACGGCTTGCTCATGGCCCTTGAACAGTTCGATCTTATTTATGAATTCATGCAGGATGAACTGATTGCCCAGAACCCATACGAAAAGCACATAACTCTTTACAGGGGAGTTTACGATTTTAGCGAACACTCCATTGTCGGGAAATTTTCCGATGGCCGGTACCGGCTCACCCTCAACAACCTCAACTCGTTCACGCGCGATTTCGAGAGGGCGTGGGAGTTCGGCGACCGCGTCCTTGAGGTTCCGGTTCCCAAAACCAAAATTTTCTTCGACAACTCGCTTCTTGACATTGAGGCCCTCAAGGGCGAGGAAGAGGTGATGGTCATCGGTGGACAGTATGATGTGCGCCTTAAAATGTACTGATTCCCCCGTCGCTTACCCTGCGGCGCGTGACAAGGCGCGCGGGGCGCTACTTGGCCTTGCCGTCGGTGACGCACTGGGCGCCACGGTTGAATTCATGAGCCCTGACGAGATTAGGTCCCGCTATGGTATTCATGACAAGATGACCGGCGGTGGCTGGCTTTACCTAAGGCCCGGACAGGTCACCGATGATACCGAGATGTCCATCGCAATAGCCCGCGCGATAGTGGATAGGGGCACCTTCGATATTGCGGCTGTCGCGGAAAGCCTTGCCAACTGGCTCATAGGCAAGCCCGTCGATGTAGGCTCAACATGTTCCCAAGGTATTAGCCGCTACCTGATAAAAAGGACTCTCGAAGCCCCCAAAAGCGACTGGCACGCGGGCAACGGAGCAGCCATGAGAATGGGGCCGGTTGCTTTGGCTTCTTTCTGCGCTCCTGAAAATCTTGGCAGATGGAGCCTTGAGCAGGCCCGCTTCACCCACAATCATCCCCTCTCCGATGACGCTTGCCTTATGATAGGCCAACTGGTCCATGCCGCCCTTGCGGGACAAGGTAAAGTCGGGATGTACAAAATAGCCCGTTCCTACCCGGAGTTTGCCTTTGAACCTTTTAACGGCAAGGCCGGGGGCTACATTGTAGAGACAATGGCGGCGGTCCTCAGCTCTTTTTTCGACACCGACACCTTCGAGGACTGCATAGTTACCACAGTAAACCTTGGCCAAGATGCTGATACTACCGGCGCAATTGCAGGCCTTATTGCCGGAGCCCATTACGACGTGAATTCCATACCGCGTAGATGGCTAGGAAAACTCGATCCCAAAATCAGGGAGGAACTCAGTTTACTTGCAGAAAAACTATTAGCATTAGGCTTAAGCAACTCAAAGATCTTTCAGGTGCTTGATTAAAGGAAAATCTTGCTTTAGGCTACAATCTTCTTTATCGGCGGTCGGGATAATCCCGAATACCGTAATCATCAATTGAATATAGAGGAGAGAAAAATGACCAAGGCTGAACTTATCGAAAAAATGGCTCAGGACGCAGGTGTTACTAAGGCAGCAGCCGGCAAGGCGCTTGCTTCGTTCATCGACTCTGTCGAATCCGCTCTTGCAAAAGGGGATAAGATTACTCTTGTCGGCTTCGGCACCTGGAAGGTGACGGAGAGGAAAGCTCGTACTGGCAGGAATCCCCAGACCGGTAAGGAGATCAAGATTGCCGCCTCCAAAACCCCGGGTTTCAAGGCGGGCGCCACTCTCAAGGAAAAGATTAACAATCAGAAATAGTCTAAAATGGGCAATCCGCCGGGTTTCGCTTCCCAGATTGCCCATTTTCTATTCTCTCTAAAATTTGGGATTTCTCGGATCCCCGTTGCAATCCCTAAGGGTTTTGAGTAGTTTTATCTTCGTTAACCGATACTGGAATCTTCCGGGGGGACAATGCAGCCTGAGCGCAGATATCCGAGAGTCAAGGCTGAAGTAAGGGCCCAGCTTACGACGGTCGATGAGCCGGAGAAGCCTGTTCATGTAGAGATCCACGAGATCAGCCTTGGCGGCTGCCTGATATCCGGAGCCTATCCCATGGGCGCTGGCAGGGTCTTCTTCCTCAACGCAAGGTTCCCAACCGGCAAGGCTGTTTTCGTAGTTACCTCACGCTACGAATACGTCTTTAACGGCAAGTACTACACCGGCTTCGCCTTTGACGAGGACGGCCCGCATCCCCAGCCTCTCCTTGACTACATAGAAAGCAACATCCGGGAAAACTCCCTCTGGAGCGGCTACAAAAGCCAGACCTGCGCCTAGCGCCACCATCCCAAAGCCAAAATTCTTTCCCTTCCAAATGACCAAGAGCCTTTACGGTAATCGGTCAATTCAAAATGCCGTCTATAAAAAAACGTCGGACAGCCTTCGGCAACAAGGATGAGGCAGGTCCCGATTCTAGGGCATGAAAATCGCTCAACGGCCGAGATCTGCCTCCATGGCGTTGGGGGTGCCGAGGTCGAGCCGATGGCCGTTTTTGAAATTGCAAAAAGTAAAAGTCTCACACCGACCGAAGCCAAAAAATAAAGGGGCACGGTTCTGGCCCGTAACCCCTTTGTTTTCAATGGTGCCGGAGGTCGGACTCGAACCGACACGATGTCGCCACCACCGGATTTTGAGTCCGGCGCGTCTACCAATTTCACCACTCCGGCTTTTTCGTGGTCGGAGTATATTGTCGGCGCATCGCAGTGTCAAGGCAATGGTTTTTCAGAAAAGTTTGTTGACAGGCAATTTCGGCTTTGGTATAAAAGCGCCTCCTTTACGGGGCTGTAGCTCAGCTGGGAGAGCGCTTGAATGGCATTCAAGAGGTCAGGGGTTCGATCCCCCTCAGCTCCACCAAGTAAAATCAAGGGTTTAGGCGATACCGCCTAAACCCTTTTTTCTTTTCAGCCAATTACTTTTGCCACCTCTTTCTTTTGTTTTCGCTTGCTGTCACCCGTATATTTCACGGCTGCATCTCCCCTCAACGATCCGCTTTGACTTTCCTCAGCTGAATCCGTCGCGGCTCTCGGGGGAGGAAATATTTTTTGTGAATTATTCGGAAAGCACGCCCCCCGCGCGATTTTTCGTGTATTTTTTGGAAGGGTCGCTATTCGCCAGGGGCCTACATATTATAATGTATAACAACATATAGGAGATGTGTCATGTGCCAGAGTTATATAAGGGCTTGCGCCTGCGGTCAGCATGAAGCGGAGATGATGTTCGGCAACATGGTTCTGGATGAGGCTGCTGTGCGCGGGCTTTACTGCCCCGAGTGTAGCGGGACGGTGGATTACCGCCGCGAGTCGATGGTGCTGGACAACGGTTGGGTGCTGGAGCTTGACGAGGACATTATAAAGGCTTTCGCTCCGCGCATGCGGATGGAGTACGACGAGGTCAGCGCCGAGAAGGTTTTTGACGGCGGCTACGTGAGCTGGGTCGGCATGACGCCGGAGGACAACCGCACACGGGCGAAGGAGAGGCAGATTCTTCTGGAAAAGTTCGCCGACGACAAACGCGAGCAGTTCGAGGCGCTAAAGCGTTGGGCGATAGCCCGCGAGAAGCAGTTCGTGGCTCAGGGATGGAGAAAAGCAGTAAAGAAGTAGGAAAAACGGCGAGCCCGCCGCCTTTCGATATTTCTTGAACGTCTCTTAGTTTGGCTGTATTATCTATCATTTACAACTTCGCAATGTAAGCGGGGGTATTTTGTCCGAAGAAATGGCAGGTTAGCTAAAGTGCAGGTTTTGCAAGGCGGTTTTTCAGATTTTAAAGTAGCCGATATATCCCTGGCCGATTGGGGTCGCAGGGAGATAGCCATAGCCGAAGGCGAGATGCCCGGCCTGATGCAGCTGCGGCGCGAGCTCGGCCCGCAAAAGCCGCTCGCGGGCGCACGCATAGCCGGTTGCATACACATGACCATCCAGACCGCGGTCCTCATAGAGACGCTGATCGAACTGGGCGCCTCGGTCCGCTGGTCGTCTTGCAACATATTCTCAACACAGGATCAGGCAGCCGCGGCCATAGCGGCGCGCTCCATACCGGTCTTCGCCTGGAAGGGCGAGACCGAGGAGGAGTACTTCTGGTGCGTCGAGAAGACAATCTTCGGCCCCGACGGCTGGGTCCCGAACATGATTCTTGACGACGGGGGAGACCTCACCCAGGTCCTCCACGACAAATATCCGCAGATGATGGAGGATATCAAGGGCATAACCGAGGAGACCACCACCGGCGTCCACCGCCTTTACCAGATGGAGGTCGCGGGAAAGCTCCTTTGCCCCGCCATCAACGTCAACGATTCCGTGACAAAATCCAAGTTCGACAACCTCTACGGTTGCCGCGAATCGCTTCTGGACGGCCTCAAGCGCGCCACCGGCGTGATGGTGGCGGGCAAGCGGGCGGTAGTTTGCGGTTACGGCGACGTCGGCAAGGGGTGCGCCCAGTCCCTTCGCAACATGGGCGCGAGGGTTGCGGTCACCGAGATCGACCCCATCTGCGCCCTGCAGGCCGCGATGGAAGGCTACGAAGTCACCACTATGGACGACGCCTGCGCCGAGGCGGACATCTTCATTACCGCCACCGGCAACATGGGGATAATAACCCGCGCTCACATGGACAAGATGAAGCACAACGCTATAGTCGGCAACATCGGCCACTTCGATGTCGAGATAGACGTAGCGGGGCTCGCCGGTCTTGAGTGGGAGGAGATCAAGCCGCAGGTAGACCATATAATATGGCCCGACGGCAAGCGCATCATTCTCCTCTCGAAGGGAAGGCTCCTGAATCTGGGCAACGCCAACGGCCACCCAAGCTTCGTCATGTCAAACTCTTTCACCAACCAGGTCTTGGCGCAGGTTGAACTTTTCGCCAATTCCAAGGCCTATGAAAACAAAGTTTACGTTTTGCCCAAACACCTTGACGAAAGGGTGGCTAGGCTTCACCTGGGAGCCATCGGAGCGAAACTGACCGTTCTGACAGAAGCCCAGGCCGACTATCTGGGAGTGAAAAAAGAGGGGCCCTTCAAGCCTGCACATTACAGGTATTGATAGGTTTGCCAGTAAAAACGGATACATAGAGACGAAAATATTTTTTGGGATAAGGGCGAAAGCCTTTGTAACCATAAAATTTTTCGGTCGTAAAACACTTTAAGAGCCGTTACGTAAGGGCGCGAAGAAGCGCGTTTGCGTAAGTTACTGTAATTATTGGGGAAGGGAGTCC
Source organism: bacterium (assembly GCA_009724975.1). Taxonomy (GTDB): domain Bacteria; phylum Desulfobacterota; class Deferrisomatia; order Deferrisomatales; family BM512; genus SCTA01. Next base: position 16,560 of record SRXB01000010.1, read on the forward strand.
GCATTGAAAACGGCTTCCAATCAAAATACGGTGGAGGTTTCCATGAGTACTCAGGAACGAGGTCTGAGGACAATCCTAGGCGCGATTCTTCTTTGCGCCATAACCGCCCTTTTGCCGAACGTGGCAGGTGCGAGGCACGCTCCTTCGGAGTCGGTCAACTGCACCCAGTGCCATACGTTCAGCCGCGGCGCGGTCATTCCCGGCACACGCCTGATAAGGAGCGACAGCTTCCTTACGACGTTGCAGGGGCAGGGCAAGTGGTCGGCGGGTAACAAGCTCCCCTGCCTCTACTGCCATCGCGCGGGAAATTCTGGCACTGCCAGGATGAAGGCGGTTGACGCCCACTTCTCGGACGTAGTCTCCTCCAAGCACTCGGTGGGCATAGAGTCGGGCTTCATTCCCGGCGCCGATCTCGATTGCATGGACTGCCACAACGGAGCCGGCGCGGCCAACTTCACCCAGTATGTGGATAACACCGGCGGTGACGAGCGAATTCACGGCATCAGCACCACCTCCGGCGCTTCCGTGGTCAACCTGACCAACACGCTGATAGTGAACACCGCCTACTCCATGAACCCGACCGCGGGCAACTACACCAGAAACTGCATGGCCACCGCCTGCCACGGCGGCGCGGTCAACCAGACTTTCGGAGCGGTAACCGCCAGCAGGGCGCACGCCATGAACACCCCCAAGCTTGGCGGCGCGCTCAACGGCACCATCAATACAATAACCCTGGGCACCACCGGAACGGTCCCCACCTCGTGCAACCAGTGCCACTC
>SRXB01000168.1 GCA_009724975.1 bacterium
GGGGAGGTCGCACCCGTAAACCTCGCGGGCGATATCCCGAAAAAGCCAGGGTTTCTGGGCCGCGCCCCTGCCTATCATAAGGCCGTCGGCCCCGCTTTGGCGCAAGGCTTCGAAGGCGTCTTCCACGGAAAATATAGACCCGTTGGCGATTACGGGAATCTTCAGCCACCCCTTTACCTTGCCTATCCACTCCCAGCGCGGCCTGCGGCCATAGGGCTCGCCCCGCAACCTGCCGTGGACGGTAACAAGGTCGGCCCCTTCGCTCTCGCACATGAGGGCGAATTCTTTTAGCTTTTTCTCGTCAAGGCTCTCGCCCAGGCGAAATTTCACCGTCAGCGGAAGTTCAGAGGCGTTTCTGGCGGCCCTCACCAGCGCCGCCGCATGGGCCACGTTCTCCATCAGCCTGCTACCCCCGCCCATTCTACGGATGTCGGGCGCGGGGCAGCCGCAGTTGATGTCGATGGCGTCCGCGCCTAGGGCCTGAAGTTTTTTGGCGGAGCTTGCGGCGTCCTCAGGCGAGGCGGTGAGAATCTGAAAACTTAGTGGCTTTTCTTCGCCGGTGCGCATAAGGAAGGGGGAGAGGTTGAGGTTTTCGGATTTAAGGCGCTTTGCCGAGAGCATCTCGGTGGAGAGACACCCCACACCGCCCTCCCGCGCCAGGACTCTGCGGAAAGCCGTGTGGGTGAGTCCGGCCATCGGCGCAAGCCAGAGGGGGGGAGATACCGCCAGGGAGCGGATTTTTACTTCTTTGGGGGTCACTTGCGTTTCCAGCGACCCTCGATCAATAAAGAGGGGCGTGCCGGATCAAAGGGGGCTCCCTTTTCCAGAAATGAGCTTTTCCACGAGAATTCGCCGCTGTCGAAGGCCATTGTCGAGAAAATTTTTGAAAAATCCATTCCAGAATCAAGTGCCGCGACCCGAAAAACAACGGTTCCGGCCTCCACCAGTGCCAGCTTGACGGAAAGGGTCTCCGCCAGCGAGCCGATCGCCTCCTCAAGTTTTTCAGCCAGGCCCGGATTGTCGATTTCTCCTGCGCGCACCTCAAGGGATAACTTTTCTTCGCCGGCAACCCAGCCGGAGCGGTTGAAGAGCGTCAGGGCCTTATGCTCAACCGCCCACGCGCAAACCTTCGCCCCATCCTCGCCTTCCGCGGCTTCTATCTCTCCGGAGCCGACAACCAGTCCTTTTCTGGAATCGATGAGCTTAAAACGGCTGTCGCCGCCCGCCCCGCCCAGGAGGATGGCGAAGTTTAAGGCTTTTTCCCTGGCCAGAGAAGCTGGGTCGCCGCCCTCAAAAGGCAGAACCGACGAGCGATAGCCGCCGCCGTCAAGGCGGGAGGCAAGCTCAGCCGCCAGGGCGCGCTCAAAATCTCCGCCGTAAAGGATGAGAAAGCGGGGTGCCTCCCTCGGGTCGATCACGGAAAAACCCTTTGCCTTCAGCAGACCCAAAATCGCCTTCTCGTCAACTTCGGCCTCGACGGCGACCTTTACCGCCCCGTTTTCCGAGGCTTCGGACAAGACCGTTTGCCTTGCGATGAATGAGGCGGGGGAGGAGAAAAAAAGCGAGGAGAGTTCCGTGGCGCGACCGCTCCACTCCGATTCGGGAAGGTGGCGCTCGACGACGTCGCCGACGGCCTTGGCCAGCGCCGAAAAGAGCGCCTGCTTTTTGGCCGAGGCTTCTCCCAATCTTCCGATTTCGGCGAAAGAGACTGTCGCCACCGAGGCCGCAGGGGCGGCGGGGGCGCTTAGAAGGGCGACAAAGAGAGCGGCCCCTAGGGCCAGCGCCCTAGAAGTTTTCGTAAATGGCCTCAAATTTTTTCAGGGGCTGGTACGGGCGAACCGACTCTATGGCGTGTTTGTAGATGAGATGGTAGTTGTCGCCGGAGCGGATGACCACGCAGAAGTTGTCGAAAGCCTTCAAGGAGCCGTCCAGCTCCTCTCCGGATACGAGGCGGATTGTAATCTGGGCTTTTTCCCTGCGCACATTGTTGAGAAACTGGTCCTGGATGTTGATCTTGGTCTTGACCATTTCTCCCCCTTCCTTATGAAAATGGAATAAAAAGGACAGACAGATAATAAACCGAGTCACTCCATTTGCAAGAATTTTTTAAGTTCCCGCAAAACGCGGTCGGCATTTCCAGGCGAGACGCTGACCGCGCCCATTTTTTTAAGCCAGGTTTCCTGCCGTTTTGCGAAGTGGCGCGTGGCTTTGGCTATCTCCTCTTCGAGAAGGCCGGACGCGCCTCCCGCCGCCAGATGGTTGACTATCTCCCTGTAACCTATGGCCTGCATGGGCGGCGATTTGGGGTCGGCTCCGCTCTTTAAAAGCCGCCTCACCTCCTCTATCCACCCGCTCTTTATCATATGGGCCGTCCGCTGGTTTATCCTCTCGTATAAAAGAGCTCTCGGAAGGGTCACCGCGTAAATCAGCGCCTCGTAATCCGAGCCGCCAAAACCGTGGTCGCGCTGCAACTCCGAGAGCCGCTGGCCAGTGGAGCGAAACACCTCCAGCCCTCTGATTATCCTCGTCCGGTCGTTAGGGTGCAGGCGCTCGGCAAGGGCGGGGTCACAGCCAGCCAGCTCCTCGTATAGCGCCGCCTTTTCGCCGCCGTCCCAAAGGGTTTCCAGCGAGGCCCTGGCGTTTTCGTCGCGGGCCGGTCCCTCCAAAAGCCCCTCAAGGAGAATCTTTATATAGAGGATGGTTCCGCCTACGACCAGGCAGGGATTGCCTCGGGCCGTTATCTCCTCTATCGCCCGCGCCGCCTCAAGGCGAAAGCGCCCCGCGTTGTAGTTTTCGGTTATCTCGGCGACATCTATCAGGTGATGGGGGACAAGGGCGCGCTCCTTAAGCGTGGGCTTGGCGGTGCCGATGTCCATGCCCCTGTAAACCTGCATGGAGTCCGCCGAGATTATCTCGGCTCCGAGCGCCTTGGCGACTTCAAGCGCCAGCGCCGATTTGCCCGAGGCCGTTGGGCCCGTTATGACTGCTATGCGGGGCTTGGGGAACATATCAGCGCCTGTGGAAGAGCGATTCGAGCTGCGGCCTGCCTAGCCTCAAGACAAGCGGCCTTCCGTGGGGACAATGGGAGGGGTTTTTCGCAAGGGAGAGGTCTCTCAAAAGTTGGCGAACCTCCGAGTGATGGAGCGCCATCCTCGCCTTCACCGCCCCCTTGCAGGCCAGCCTCTCGCAAAGCTCCTTGCGCCGCTCTTCGACTCCGCCGTGCGCGTCGAATATCTCGCCGCCCAAAGCATCCCGCGCCATGGCCTCTGCCTCAAGGGCGGTCACTCCGGCAGGAACTCTATTTATGGATATGCTCCTTTGGCCGAAAGGCTCCGCGATTATCCCGACCGATTCCAGAATTTGCGCCCTCTCCCCGAGGGCCGCCATCTCAGCCGCCCCCACATCGATCACTATCGGGACCAAAAGCTGCTCGCCAGCCACCCGCCTCCCCGACTCCATCAGCTTTTCGAATAATATGCGCTCGTGGGCGGCGTGCTGATCTATGATTATCAGCTTGTTGTCCTCGGTCTGGAAAACCAGGTAGGTGGAATCGCAAGCGCCTAGAAATTTCAGGGGGCCGAAGGGCGAGGCCATTTCATCACCAGTCAGGCGGTCGCTCTCTTTTCCCTCCACATGCGAGGAGCGTTCATTGAAATTCAGCGCGGCGCCGTACCCCTTGAAGGAGGAGCCGCGAAACCCTCCGGTGGAAAAACCTGTCCGCGCAACGCCGCCGGAAAGGGCCCTGGCCGCGTATTCATCAAGAGCCTCGGCCACCCTCGTCCTTCCTCCATAGCCCTCTCCCTCGCCGGCGAGCCCATAACCGGCCACCTCGCCAACGGATGGCGAGCCGCCGCCCCGAGATTCATCCGCCCTAACCCAGGGGGCCTTCGAAAGCCCCTCCGCGACACAGGCGGCCACAAATCTGAAAATGCCTCCCTCGTCGCGGAAACGCACCTCGCGCTTGGCGGGGTGGACATTTACGTCCACCTCCTCGGGCGAAATCTCAAGCCACAGCATAGCCACGGGAAAGCGCCCGTGCTCAAGAAGGCCCCGATACCCCTCAGAAAGGGCCTTGGCAAGAATCCTGTCGTTCACCGACCGCCTGTTCACGAAAAAGCGTATCGACTTTCTGTGCCCCCTGCTCTCGTGCGGAGCGGCGAAGGCGAAAACAAGCCTGCCGAGGGGCCCGGCGACGGAATGAAAAAACAAATCCTCCACACCCACCCCCGCCACCTTGGCGGCGCGCTCGCCAAGAGGACAGGCACGCGGAAAACTCAAAAGACTCCGCCCCTCGCTCAAAAGCTCAAAGCCCACATTTTCATGTATGAGCGCAAGATTCTGGACGGCCTCCACCACGTTGCGAAGCTCCGTGGCCTGGCTTTTAAGAAACTTCCTTCGCGCCGGAACATTGTGGAAGAGGTCCGAAACCTCTATTAAAGTCCCCTCGGGCGCGCCGCTCTCCCCGCATTTGGTAACAACTCCGGCCTCGACAGTCATTGCCGTAGCCAATTGGGAAGAGCTTGGCCTTGTGACAATTGAAATATCACTGACGGAGGCAATGGATGGAAGAGCCTCGCCCCTAAAGCCAAGGGTATGAATTGAATCAAGATCCGAAGAGGTTGAAATCTTGCTGGTGGCGTGGCGTTTGAATGCCAATACGGCGTCCACGCGCGACATTCCGAACCCGTCGTCTTCTATCGAGATTTTCCTAAGCCCCGCCTCCTCGACCCGCACCGAAACCATGCCCGCGCCTGCGTCCACGGAATTCTCGGCAAGCTCCCGCACAACGCTGGCGGGACGCTCAACCACCTCGCCCGCGGCGATAAGATTGACAACCTCGTCGGAAAGCACGCGTATCCTTGCTTCTTCCATAATATCCTCCGCACAACAATCTACCACCTGGCGCACCTTTTCCACAAGCAGGGCGAAAAAGCAAAAAGCCTTCTGAATATCTATGTAGAGAAGTTAAGATATTCAAATAACCATTAACTGCCCGTATCACTAACAGTGTGGAAT
>SRXB01000169.1 GCA_009724975.1 bacterium
AAGAGCGGCGTCGAGCGAGGAGTATTCGCTTTTGACCAGGTCGAGGGTGAGCTTTGTGGCGAGAATTTGCGACTTTAGCTCTTCTTTGTATTTCGCGGGAGAGATGTTGTCGCGGGCGAGCTGGTCTAAAAGCTCCATCTCGGAGAGACCCGAAGCGGAGCGCACCACGTTCATCGCGTTTTCCACGTCGGCGTCCGATACGGTTATCCTTCGCTGGCGAGCTTCCAGTTGTATGAGCGCCTTGTCCACGGCAACCGAAAAAGCCCCCTCGCGGATGGCTTTGGCGTCGCCGACGCCGCGGGCCGAGGCCGCTATTTCATCGACCTCGGAGCTTGTAATTATGGCCTTCTGGTCGACTATCGCCTCTATCTCGTCCACAATCTGCGCCGCAAGCGCCGAGGCCGAGAGTAGAAGCGAGAAGAGGATGACGCCACCTGGCAGCAATCTGTTTTTATGAGCCATTTTCGCTTTCTGGAGTTGGAATCAGGAATGTCAAGGAGGCAAGCTATCACATCAGCGCAGGGCGCTCAACAAATCGCGGGCTTTTTTAAGAATTTCTTCCGGCGAAAGCTTCGGGCCTATTTTCAGCCGCAGGCGATTGTCCGGCGTGAGCTTGGCGCGGCCCCCGTTTTCGGCGACGAAGGCTATGACCCGCGAAGGCTCTACCTCGGGGTCCTCCCCGAAGGAGAGTATTAAATCCTCGCCTGCGTAGTCCAGCCCCGCGGCTCTCATGGCGATAAGGGAGTGGCGCAGCTTCATGACTTCAAGCATGTATTCCACCGGCTGGGGCAGGGGGCCGAACCTGTCGATGAATTCGTAGCGGCAGTCGTCGGCCTCCTCGACGGATTCTATTCTGGTCAGCCGCTCGTACAAGACGAGGCGCTGGCGGGGGTCGGGGATGTAGTTTTCGGGAAAGTGCGCGGGGACTTTGAGCCGTATCTCCGGTTCGGGGGCTTTTTTGACTGGTTCGCCCTTGAGGCGGAGCACCGCCTCCTCAAGAAGGTCCGCGTAAAGGTCGAACCCTATCGCGGCTATCTGGCCGGACTGGTTTTTCCCCAAAAGCTCGCCCGCCCCGCGTATCTCAAGGTCGTGCATTGCAACTTTGAATCCCGCGCCGAGCTCGGTGAACTGCTGTACGGCCTGTATGCGTTTGTGCGCGTCCGCGGTCAGCCCTTGTTCTTCCGAGGGAAGTATGAGGTGACAGTAGGCCTGCACGTTGGAGCGCCCCACCCTGCCGCGCAGCTGGTAGAGGTCGGCGAGGCCGAAGAGGTCGGCGCGGTCGATTATGATGGTGTTGGCGCGGGATATGTCGAGCCCCGATTCGATTATGGCGGTGCAAAGGAGTAGTTGGGTCTGGCCGGAGGCGAACTCTTCCATCACCTGTTGCAGGTGGGCTTCGTGCATCTGCCCGTGGGCGACCCCGAATTTCAGCCCCGGCAAAAGTTCGGCGAGCTTTTCCGCAATTTCGCCCATCGACTGCACGCGGTTGTGGACGAAATAGACCTGCCCGCCTCTGCCGAGCTCTCTTTTAATCGCCTCTTTTATAACCTCGTCGTCCCAGCGGGCCACCCTCGTGCGGACGGAGAGCCTGTCGGCGGGAGGCGTCTCTATTACCGAGAGGTCGCGGATGCCGGTGAAGGACATTTGCAGGGTGCGCGGTATGGGGGTGGCGGAGAGGGCCAGGATGTCGGCGTCGCCCCTGAATTTTTTCAGCCGCTCCTTTTGGGCCACGCCGAAGCGGTGCTCTTCGTCTACCACGATGAGGCCGAGGTTTTTGAATTTCACATCGGATTGCAAGAGGCGGTGGGTTCCGACCACTATATCAACCCTCCCGTCGGCCAGTTCCCTGGCGACGCGCTCCTGCTCCTCTTTGGAGACGAAGCGCGACATCATCTCTACCCGTATCGGGTAGCCCTCGAACCTTTTCTTGAAGTTCTGGCTGTGCTGGGCGGCCAAAACGGTGGTAGGGGCTAGCACCGCCACCTGCCTTCCGGCGTGGACGCACTGGAAGGCTGCGCGAATGGCGACTTCGGTCTTGCCGTAGCCGACGTCGCCGCAAATAAGCCTGTCCATGGGGCGCTTGCCGGTCATGTCTCCTATGACGTCGTCGATGGCGTTTGACTGGTCGCGGGTCTCTTCATAGGGGAAGGTGGCGGCGAATTCGCGGTAGGCGAGATCGGGAACCTGATAGGGGTCCCTTTGGGCCAGGGCGCGCCGCGCATAGATGTCGAGAAGCTCGTGGGCCATCTGTTCAATGCCCTCGCGCGCTTTTTTGCAGGCTTTTTCCCAACGCACCCCGCCGATTTTGTCTAGCGCGACCCCCTCCTCGCCCCCGGGGGCGGTGTAGCGCTGTATAAGGGCCATGCGGGTGACGGGAAGGTAGAGCTTGTCTCCACCAGCGTATTCGAGATGGAGGTAATCGCCCTCCACCCCCTCCACGGTTATACGCGTCATGCCGCGAAAGCGGCCTATGCCGAAGTCGGCGTGGACTATAAGGTCGTTTTCCTTCAGATCCCCTAGCGAGGTGCGGGTGAGTCCCCTTCTGGGCGCGGGGCGCTTGCCTTTCATTCCGAAGATTTCGGCCTGGGTTATTAGAGTGAGTTTTTCGCCCGGGAAGCGAAAGCCACGGGCGAGGCTGCCGATGCAAAGGCTAGTTGTCGCGGCGTTGGCGGCGGAGGGCCAGCTGAAATGGTCCTCGGGCTCCACCACCACCCCGTATTCACGCAAAAATTCCCTAAGTTTAAGGGCCATCGCGCCGTTTTGCGCCACTATCACCGCGTGGTGGCCCCGCTCCCTTGAGCGCAAAAGCTCCTCGGCCAGCGGAGTCAACAGGCGTTCCTCGCCCCTGTGCCTTCTCAGCGCCGCGACGAGGTCGAGGTTGTCCCTGGTTTCAAAGGCTATCGCACCTGCTCCATCCTCTCCCATCAGGGGTTCCACCTCGATTACGGGGCGGTTTCCCCAAAGTGAGAGCCATTTTTCGGGCGCGACGTAGGATTCCGAAAGCTCGGGCGAGAGCCTTCCAGCTTTTTGCGCGCGCTGTGCACCGGCCTCGGCTTCGGCGAAAAATTCCCCGACGCGGGCCATGACCTCATCCCGCACGTCCAGGACTATGGCGGCATCTTCCGGTATGAAATCCCAGAGGGTCGCGGTTTTGGAGTAATAGGAGAGGAAGGGCTCCCGTCCCGGGCCGAGCGGGTCGGTGGAAAACGGAGCAAGGGCCTCCTGCGCCTCGGAACGGTTCATCCCCAGCTTGTGACAGCGGCGTTTGAGGCCAGCGTAAGCCTCCTCGGCCTCCTCTTCCCCGGCAATCACCTCGCGGGCGGGCAGGATGACCGCCTCCTCGACCTTGCCAAGCGATCTTTGGGTGGAGGGGTCGTAGGTGCGGATCGATTCCAGGTCGTCGCCGAAAAATTCAAGGCGCAGGGGTTTGTCGTAGAAGGGGGGGAAGAGATCTATTATCCCGCCCCTGACGCTCATCTCGCCCCTCTCCTCGGCCTGCCCCACTCGCATGAAGCCGCAGGCGAGTAGTTTTTCCACCAGCCGGTCGCGGTTCAGCTCTTCTCCGGCGGCTATGGGGATGGAGGCGTCGTCTATGGCCTTGGGGGTTGGAAGGAGCTGCATTGCCGCTTCCACCGGCGCCACCAGCACGAAGGGGCCGCCGTTTTGGGCGCGAAAGAGCGCCTCTATGCGTTCGGCGGAGATTTCGGGGTGAGGGGGAAGACCCTCAAAAGTAAGGGTGTCCCACGGGGGCAGAAAGACCACGGGCGGATCCCATGGCAGCGAGGGGTCCTTGCCCGTTCCCAGAAAAAACTCAAGCTCCGAGGCGAAGGCCCGACCCTCCGAGATGGAGGAGGTTAGGACCAAAAGGGGCTTGGACAGCTTCTTGGCGACCTTGGCTATAAGATAGGCGCGGCTTGAGGAGCGAAGCCCCTCGGCGCGGATTCGCCCCCCTCCCTGGCCGAGGCCTTTTAAGGCGGATACAAGTTTTTCCGAACTCATTGATGCTATGAAACTCCCGCGTTAATCGCGGCCCGCTTCGATCATCTTGCGAAGGGTTTTTTCAGCTCGTACGCGCACATCCTCCTTGACGAAGACCACGTTTTCCATCTTCTCAAGGGCTTCCAGCACATCCTCAAGGGTGGTGAGCTTCATGTTGGGGCAAAAGAGCTTTTGCGAGGCGAGGACAAAGAATTTTTTCGGGCTGTCTTTCTTTAGCTGGTGGAGAATCCCCTCCTCGGTGCCTATTATTACCGTTTCGGCGGTGGAGTTTTTGCACCAACGGATCATGCCGGAGGTTGAAAAGACCTCGTCGGCAAGGTTAACCACCTCTGGGCGGCATTCGGGGTGAGCCAAAAAGGGTGCGCCCGGGTTTTCAGCCCTGGCTTTTTTAACGTCCTCCACGGTAAGCCGCTCGTGAGAGGGGCAAAAGCCGTTCCACCAGATTATCTCCTGCTCGGTGTTTTTCGCCACCCATTGGGCGAGGTTGCGGTCGGGGGCGAGGAAGACCTTTTTCGCGCCGGTTGATTTTGTGACCTTCACGGCGTTGGCCGAGGTGCAGCAAATGTCGCTCACGGCCTTAACCGCCGCCGAGGAGTTGACGTAAGTGACTACGGGAACGCCCGGATTTTCTTCCCGCGCCTTCAAAAGCCCTTCGGCGGTTATCATGTCGGCCATGGGGCAGCCCGCGTCCAGCCTCGGGAGGAGGACGGTTTTTTCGGGGCTTAGAATCGCGGCGCTTTCGGCCATGAAGTGAACGCCGCAAAAGACTATGACCTTGGCGTCGGCGCTGGCGGCGGCTTGCGAGAGGCCGAGGCTGTCGCCGGTGAAGTCGGCCACGTCCTGTATTTCGCCGCGCTGATAGTTGTGCGCCAGTATCACCGCCTTGCGCTCGGCCGCCAAAGACCTTATCTCCCGCGCCAATTTCTCTTGGGATTGCATGCTTTTTTGTTTCCTTGAAGTAAGTGGATAGGAGAATTTACAGGGGGGGGAGGAATTAGTCAAGAATGCCCTTGAC
>SRXB01000499.1 GCA_009724975.1 bacterium
CACCGGAGTCGTTGTGGAGCGCCCCGCCGAGACCGCCAACCTCTCGCTTGCCACGGGCGAGATAGAGGTGCGCGCGAAAAAGCTAGAGATACTCAATCGCGCCAAGACCCCCCCCTTCTCCATAGCCGACGACGCTGAGGTCGGCGAAGACCTTCGCCTCAAATATCGCTACCTCGACCTTAGGCGCTCAGAGTTGCAAAAGAATCTTCGCGTTCGCCACCAGGTCACGAGCGCCGTGAGAAGATTTTTGGAGGACGAGGGATTCTGGGATGTCGAGACGCCGGTTCTGACCAAATCCACCCCCGAGGGAGCGCGCGATTTTCTGGTGCCCAGCAGGCTCTCGCAGGGCTCCTTCTACGCCCTCCCCCAGTCGCCCCAGCTCTTCAAGCAGCTTTTGATGGTGGCGGGCGTCGACCGCTACTATCAGATTGTCAAATGCTTCCGCGACGAGGACCTTCGCGCCGACCGCCAGCCGGAATTCACCCAGATAGACATCGAGATGAGCTTCATCGACCAGGAGGAGATAACCGCCCTCATGGAGAAGCTCGTCAAGGAGATCTGGAAAAAGGTTCTGGATCAGGATGTTACCTTCGATTTCCCGCGCATAAAGTACGCCGATGCGATAGCTCTTTACGGCTGTGACGCCCCCGACATCCGCTTCGGCCTAGAGCTTGCCGAAATCACCGAGGCCGTAGCCGATTCCGATTTCAAGGTCTTTGCGCAGGTCGCCGCTTCCGGCGGCGCGGTAAAGGGGCTCAACGCCAAGGGCGCGGGAGAGGCCTTGACCCGCAAGGAAATAGACGACCTCGCCGGATTCGTGGCCCCCTTCGGTGCCAAGGGCCTTGCCTGGATACGCGTGCAGCCGGACGGCCAATGGCAGTCGCCGATAGCCAAATTCCTCGGCGACAAGGCCCGCGACGGCATTGTAAAAGCCTTTTCGCCCGAGCCCGGCGACATAATGTTTTTTGTGGCGGACAAAAAAGAGGTGGTCAACCTCTCTCTGGCCCGCCTTCGCGTCCACATAGGCCGCAGGCTGGGGCTCATCGACGACAAAAAATGGGGTTTTTGCTGGGTCACCGACTTCCCACTCGTCGAATGGAGCGAGGAGGACAAGCGCTTCGTCGCCCTCCACCACCCC
>SRXB01000500.1 GCA_009724975.1 bacterium
GGCGTGCCGCTGGCCGAGGGCGAGGAGCTTTTGGCGGTGCTGGGCGCGGCCAAAGACACGGACGCCCTTGAGCGCATAATCGACGAGGCCGACAACATCGTCATCATGAAGCCCTACCGGCTGACCGATAAGGTCTGCGAACTACTGGAAAACCGCGGGCTCGCAGAATCGGCCCGCTTTTGCACCGAGGTCTCCCGCCCAACCCAGAAAATCTCCGCCGGCACCAAGGCCGCGCGTGAGGCGGGGCCGGAAAAATACATGAGCCTCTTTCTGGTGAGGAAAAAGAAGGGTTGAGACGCAGGAATTCCTACCTTCTTCTGACGGGTCTTCTGGCGGCGTTGCCGCTGACGGCCCTTTTGGCCGCCTCGCTGGGCTCCTCGGGCCTCGGGCCGCTGGACCTCTTCGGCGCGCTCATGGAAAAGCTCGGCCCGGGCTCCTCCTCCCTCGACGAAATCCAAAAGACCATCCTCCTCGACGTCCGCCTCTCCCGCGTCATCCTCTCCATAATAGTCGGCGGCGGGCTTGCGGCCTCCGGCGTCGTCTTTCAGGGTATACTCCTGAATCCGCTGGCCGACCCCTTCACCGTCGGAGTCTCCTCCGGCGCGGCGCTCGGGGCCTCCCTCGCGATAATGGCGGGGCTTGGAGGCTACACCGCCGCCAGCCTCGGCCTCTTGCCCTTCTGCGCCTTCCTCGGCGCGGTGGCGGCGCTGGCGCTGGTCCACACCCTCGCCTCCACTCGCGGCTACTCCTCAAGCTCGACGCTGGTGCTGGCCGGAATAGTCGTCTCCACCACCCTCTCGGCGGGGATAAGCCTCATAAAAAGCCTCAACGAGGAGAGCGTGGGCTCCATCGTCTTCTGGATAATGGGAAGCCTCTCGGGTCGCGGGTGGGGCCACGCCGCCTTTTGCCTGCCCTACGTGGCCGTGGGGCTTTTGGTTGCGCTCTGGCTTGGCCGCGACCTCGACATCCTCGCCCTCGGCGAGGAGAGCGCCCGCCAACTGGGGGTCGATTCGGCTCGGGTGCGTAAATTCCTCCTCTTCTCCGCCTCCATAATGACCGGCGCCTGCGTCGCGGTAAGCGGAGTCATCGGCTTCGTCGGTCTGGTGGTTCCCCACCTCGTCAGAGGCGTCTCGGG
>SRXB01000501.1 GCA_009724975.1 bacterium
TTTCTGGGGGCTCTAAAGTCCGTCGGCGGGGTTTCCGGCGTCAACAACCACATGGGAAGCCGCGCCACCGAGGATAAAAGGGTTATGGATGCGCTGATGGCGGAGCTTTCCTCGCGGGGCCTTTACTTCGTGGACAGCATGACCACCGCCCAGAGCGAGGGGTTGGCCGAGGCCGCACGCTACGGAGTGCCGCAGGCGAGGCGGGATGTTTTTTTAGACAACGACCCCTCGGTGGAGGCCATCGGAGAAAAGCTGGAGGAGGCGCTGGATCTGGCGCTCAAGCGCGGCCACGCCGTGGCGATAGGCCATTCTCGACCCGAGACGCTTGAGGCGCTTTTGAAGTGGCAGCCAAAGATACGGCGGAGCGGGGTCGAGGTGGTTGCCGTAAAGGAGCTGCTGGCGCGCCAATAAGGCCTTTTCGGGGCCGCCGAAAGCCGTTGACGCGGCACCTGTGTTTGTATACCTTCTACACGCTGTGAATTTAATGGAGCGGAGTAAAAAATGCTTCCCATAAAGCTCGTCAAAAGCGATCCGGACAAGATACGCAAGGCGCTGGCCGACAGGCGCAACGATTTCGATTTCGAGGGGCTTTTGGCCCTCGACGCCGAGAGACGCGCCATTCTGGGCGAGCTTGAGGTTTTGCGAAGCCGCAAAAATCTCGTCTCCAAAGAGGTGGGCAGAATCAAGAAAGAGGGAGGCGACGCCTCGGCCCTCTTCGAGGAGATGAAGCAAAACGGCTCGCGCACCAAGGAGCTTGAGGAGCGCCTGAAAGAGGTGGAGCCCCAGGTCGACGGCGGCCTTGAGCGCATTCCCAACATACCCCACGCTTCGGTGCCGGTGGGCGAGAACGAGGCGTGCAACGCGATGGTCCGCAAATGGGGCGAGCCGAAAACTTATTCCTTCGAGCCAAAGCCGCATTGGGAAGTGGGCGAGGGGCTCGGGATACTCGACTTCGAGCGCGCCACCAAGATAACCGGCGCGCGTTTCGTCGTCATGAAGGGTCTTGGCGCTAGGCTTGAGCGCGCCCTGATCAATTTCATGCTCGACCTGCATACCCGCGAACACGGCTATACCGAGATGTTGCCGCCTTTCATGACCAATTCCAGGGCGATGAGGGGGACGGGGCAGCTGCCG
>SRXB01000170.1 GCA_009724975.1 bacterium
TGCCCGCCACGCCCAAGCCGGAGCGAGCGGTCGAACGAAGTGAGAGCTTTGTTGCAGGGCCGGTTTCTTGCCCACTTCTTTTAAAAGAAGTCACGCTGGGTGAAGGGGCGGCCAGCCCCTCGAACGTGAATCATTTGCCTTGTAATCGTTGGGTATCGCTTCGTTCAACCCAACCTACATGGCTAAAAATTGGCATTTGCGACGCGCAAAAAAGGGAGCCTTGCGGCTCCCTTTTCGCATTTAAAAACCCAGAGGCCTACGCCGCCACTTCACTGAGCCCCTGCGTCAACCTCACCGAAACGAGGTCGGTCACCCCCGGCTCGGTCATGGTGACGCCGTAAAGGTGCGCGGCGGCCTCCATGGTGATTTTGTTGTGGGTGACGACCATGAACTGCGTCGCCCCCGCCATCTTCCCAAGCATCTCGGTGAAGCGCTCAACGTTGGGGTCGTCCAGCGGCGCGTCAACCTCGTCGAGGATGCAAAAGGGGCTGGGCTTAACGAGGAAGAGCGAGAATATGAGGGCGACGGCGGTGAGCGCCTTTTCGCCGCCGGAGAGAAGGCCCATGTTCTGCGGGCGCTTGCCGGGGGGCTGGACGTTGATGTCGATGCCGGTTTCGAGGAGGTCTTCGGGGTCGGTGAGGAAAAGCTCTGCCTGACCGCCACGGAAAAGGGTCGGGAAGACTTCCTGGAATTTCTCGTTGACCTTGTTGAAGGTTTCGTCGAAGCGCTCGCGTGAGATCTTGTTGATGCGCTGGATGGCGCTCTTTAGCGATTCGAGGCTCTCCTCAAGGTCGTTCTTCTGCGTTTCCATGAATTCGAAGCGGGTTTTGACCTCTTCGTACTCGGTGTCGGCCAGAAGGTTGAGTTCGCCGAAGGATTTTAGCTTCTCGTTGAGGGCGCTTATGAGCTCCTGAGCCGCCACGGGGTCGAAATCGCCCGGGATTTCCGCTTCGGACTGCATCAGCGCGGCGGATTCTTCGGCGTCCATCTCGCTTGTGAAGCGCTCGCGCAGGTTTTGGGCGCGAAGCTCAAGGTCGCGAAGCCTAAACTGCGCCTCGGAGAGGGCTTCCTGCTTTTTTTGCATCGCTTCGCGCGCGCCGCTGGCGGCTGTTTCGTATTCCTTCACCGCGCCGCGCTCCACGCCCAGGTTTTCAAGTATCTCCTCGAAGGTTTCCTCCTGGCGGGAAAGCTCGCGGGCCAGCTCCTCGCGCACCATGCGGGTTTTTTCAAGGTCTTCGCCCTTCTTGGCGCTTTCGGCCAAAAATCCGGCGGCCTCCTCGCGCATGCGCCTTGCGCGCTCGGCGTAGGTTCCCTTTTGCTGTGAAAGGGTGCGGATCTGCGTTTCGATGCCTGATTTGCGGGCCTTGTCGGATGCGGTCTTGACTTTGGCCTCGTTAAGCGCCCGCTGGGCGCGCTCAAGCTCTATCTGGGCGTCGTCGAGCGCGGCGCGAAGGTCGTCTATCTCGCCGTCGGCCCCCTCCTGCTCAAGCAAAAGTGACTGCCGCTCCTCTTCCAGAAGCTCAAGCTGCTCTTCGTGGCGGGCAAGGTCGCGCAGGGTGTTGGATTTTTCCAGCTCAAGGCCGCCCATGCGGTCGCTGAGGTGTTTGAAGCGCTCCTCGGACTGGGCGATGGACTTGGAGACGTCGGCCACCTTCAATGCGTGGGCGTGGGCCTCCTCCTTGAGGAAATTTATGCGCCCCTCAAGCTCGCGGTGGCGGGCCTTGGCCTCCTCACACTCCTCCTCGGCCTCCTCAAGGGTGAGGCGCAGGCGGGCGCAAAGGTCGGTAAGCTCGCGAATCTCGCGGTTGCGCTTCAAAAGGCCGCCGGATTCGGCCTTGGATTCGCCGCCGCTGACCACGCCTTCGGGCGAGATGGTTTCGCCGCCTAGGGTGACGAAGGTGGCGCGGTGCTGGCCCGAGCGAAAAAGCTCAAGGCCGCGCTCAAGGCTATCCACCACGTAATAGCCGCCGAGGAGGGCGCGGGCGAGCCTTTCGGCCCCGGGTTCTATCTTGAGGAGGTTCACAAGCGGCCCGTGGGCCCAGCTCTCTTTGATTTCGGGAAGTTTGGCCCCGCCCAGGTCGCGCGCGTCCACCGGCGCGAAGGAGGAGCGGCCAGCCTTGCTGATTTTAAGGTAATCGACCGCCTCGGCGCCCTGCGCGGCGTCGGCGACAACCACATATTGCAGTCGCTCGCCAAGCGCGGCCTCCAGCGCGGTTTCGTATTTCGGGGGAACAAAGATGGCGTCGGCCAGGACTCCCCTCACCCCGATAATCTTCTTTTCGCGGGCGTGGCCAAGAAAGGACTTCACCCCTTCACCGTAAATGTCGAGGTTGTCCTTCAGCCTTGAGAGCGCCTCAAGTTGCGATTCGGCCCCGCCAAGCTCCCTGCGCAGGGTTTCTACGCGCTTTAGGAGGTTGTCGCGGGTCAAAAGGGCGTCTTCGAGGTCTTCAGCCACCGTCTCGCGCTCGTCGACTATCTTCTCGTGGGCCTTCTGGAAGGTGGAAAGTTCCCTTTTATGGCCCTCGGCCTCGGTTTTAGCGCCGTCCAGCTTGCCAGAGAGGCTTTCTATCTCTCGCTCGACGTCCTCAAGCCGCCTTTTCGCGTCGCGCTCGTTCCTTCTGGTGTGGTCGAGCTTCGTCGCGAGGTTGGAGAGCTTGGAGGCGATTGCGAAGGTCTCGTTTTTCTTCTCTTCGAGGGCCTTTTCCGCCTCGCGCTTCTCCTCGTAGGCCTCCTTCTGGTTCTTCTCAAGCTCCTCAAGGGCCTCCTCGTCGGCCTCTATGCGGGCGGCAAGGCTCAAAAGCTCCTCTTCGAGCCCCGCGATCTCCCCCAGAATCGAGCCGGACTGCCTTTCTAGCGAATCGGCGTCCTCGCCTGCGGCCCTTGAGCGCTCGGCGAGGCTTTTGCGTTCGTTTTCAAGGAAGTTGAGGTCGCCCTCCTTGACCGTTATCTGGTTTTTGAGGCTGTAGATGAGGCGCTGGAGGTCTTCGTGCTGTTTGGCTTTCTCAAGCTGGGCGATGCGGCGGGCCTCAAGCTCGGCGCTTACGCGGTCGCATTCGGCGCGGGCCAAAAGGAGGTCTTCGTCGGCCTTTTTATGCGCCACGGCGGCCTTTTCCATATCCTCGGCCAGCGCCCGCCACGCGTGTACCATCGCCTGGCGCTCTATCTCGCGCTTTTCGGCGCGAAGCTGCTTGAAGGCGCGGGCCTTGGAGGCCTGCCTTTTTAAGGTTCCCATCTCGCGGCCAACCTCGCTCATCACGTCGGCGAGCCTTTCGAGGTTTTCCGATGTGTGGCGCATCTTCACCAGCGCCTCGTCGCGGCGGGCGCGGTATTTGGAGAGCCCCGCGGCCTCTTCGATGAGGTAGCGGCGCTCCACGGGCTTGGAGGAGAGGATGGCGTCGATGCGCCCCTGCTCTACGATGGAGTAGGCGCGCTTGCCAAGGCCCGTGTCTAGGAATAGGTCGGTTATGTCGCGCAGGCGGCAGGCGACTTTGTTGATGAAATATTCGCTCTCGCCGCTGCGGTCGAGCCTTCTTGTGACGGAGATTTCGTGGTAGTTGCCGAATTTTTCGGGCAGGTCGCCCTCTACTTCGGTAAGGGTTAGGGTAACCTCCGCGAAGCCTAGCGGCTTTCTGGATTCGCAGCCGGAGAATATTACGTCGCCCATCGCCTCGCCGCGAAGTCCCTTGGCCGATTTTTCGCCCATCACCCAGCGTATGGCGTCGATGATGTTGGACTTGCCGCAGCCGTTGGGGCCGACTACGGAGGTTATTCCCTCGTGAAAGATAATCTCGGTGGGTTTTGGGAAGGTTTTGAACCCGAAAATCTCAAGCTTTTTTATCTTCATGGCCCGTCCCGAATCAAATTGAAAACCAAAGGTGCTTCAGCGGGAAATCTTAGCCGAGACGGAGTAATCTGTAAAGGTCAAACGCACAACCCAAAGTGGTTTTTCACCTGGCGGCGCACTAGATGTTGTGGAGAGCGCCTTTGGGGCGGATTATCGGGATATCGGCGCTAATTGGTACTTTCAGGATGATTTTAGCCTATTTTTTCTTGGCGAAGATCTCCAGCCACATGGCGGCGTCGGCATTTGAGGGGGCGGGTTTTTCGCAGGGGGACTTTTGGGAGGGGGATTTTGAGAGGGCGCGCCAGAACTCCTCGGCGCTTTTGACCTTCGCTCCTCGCGACTTTGCGCGGGCTGCCAGTTCGCGGTCGGAGGTGACTACGGTTATGGATGCTGGGGAGTTGGCGGAATCGACGCGTCGTATTATCTCGTCGTCGGCGCTCTTGCCGGAAGGGGTGTAGAAGGCCCCGACCGAGCCGGTTTTCTCACCGGCGTTGCCCCTTGGCCTGTTGCCGTCGAAAACCACCACGACCTTTTCGCCTTTGTGGCCCTTTTGCGCCCATATGCGAGAAAGGAGGGCGGCGCGGCTTTGCTCTTCCTCTTCCAGGGAGAGCGAGTTCGACCGCCCGATTAGGTTGTGGCCGTCAACGAGTATCAATTCGCTATTTCGCTGCTTTCGCCTTCTGGAGCGCCCTCTTGAAGGCGGGCAGGGCCTTTTCGCACGTTTCGCGTGCGCAGCAGTAGGCGAGGCGGAAATATCCCGCTCCCATGAAGCCGCTGCCGGGAACGGCCAGCACGTTTTCCTCCAGAAGGAGGTTGACGAAAGCCACGTCGTCGCTGATGGGAGATTTCGGGAAGAGGTAGAAGGCCCCTTCGGGCTTGTGGCACTCGTAACCGGCCTCGATGAGGCCGTTAAAGAGGATGTCGCGGTTCTCGCGGTAGTAATCGACGTCAACCTTCTCGTCCAGAAGGCCGGTAACGGCGCGCTGGGCCAGCGCGGGGGCGTTGACGAATCCGAGGATGCGGGTGGTCATCGTGATGGCTCCAGCCACAAGCCCCGCCTCGGCGATTTTGGGGCTGACGGCTATGTAGCCTATGCGTTCGCCCGC